>JAISQQ010000337.1 GCA_031274075.1 Accumulibacter sp. | reverse complement strand
GGCCGCGTCGGCCTGCATCTTGGCCCGGCGCTGCCCTGCTTCGCCTGTCCTTTCGTGCCGGGCTGCGGCGGCTATTGCTACCTGATGGGGCTGCAAGGCTATATCGGTTTCGGCATGGGCGCCGTGGCCTTTGCCGGGGCGGGCGGGTGGCGCGCCCTGGGCTGGCTGCTGGTATTCACGCTGCTCGTGGCGATTTTCGGCAAGGCCTGGTGCGGCTGGATCTGTCCCTTCGGCCTGCTGCAAGACTGGCTGAGCGCAGTACGCAAAAGACTCGGCGTCCGCGAGCGCGTCTTTTCCGCTCCGGCGAGGGCGCGTCTGGCGCCGGTCAAGTACGCGTTGCTGGTCTATCTGGCCGGGATTCCGCCGCTGGTCAGCCTGGGCCTGCTGCCGGAAGATTTCTACCTGCCCTTTTGCAACATCTGTCCGGGCAAATCGCTGCTGCCGCTTTTCGCCGGAGAAACCAGGTATCTGGCCTTGAATCTCGACAACGCCGTCACCCTGGGCTTTTCGCTGGCGCTTTTGGGCGTCACCGGCGCGACGCTCGTCGGCATGTTTTTCAAGGAACGCTTCTTCTGCGTTTTCTGTCCCCTGCTGGCGCTGATCCATCTGCTGAAACCCTTGACCGCGCTGAAACTCGTCAAGGCGCCGACGGCCTGCGTCGGCTGCGGCAACTGCCGCCGCGCCTGTCCGATGGACATCGAGGCGGTCGAACAGGACCGCGGCGAGGTGCAGACCGATGAATGCCTCAACTGCGCGCGCTGCGTCGAATCCTGTCCTTCCAGCGCGGCGCTGGGCC
Source organism: Accumulibacter sp. (assembly GCA_031274075.1). Lineage (GTDB taxonomy): Bacteria > Pseudomonadota > Gammaproteobacteria > Burkholderiales > Rhodocyclaceae > Propionivibrio. The sequence goes on along the minus strand of JAISQQ010000337.1, from coordinate 7,562 downwards.
TGAAATGGGTGAACATCCGGCTGCTCGCCTCGTCCCGGGCGGGCCGGGCCGAACGCGGAGCGTCCTTATGAGCTGCGCCGGAGCGCCGCCGGATCGCCGGCAGCGGATCGAGCAGAAGGCGGCGCAAAAAGTGGCCGCCGAAAGCGAACAACTGCTGGCGGCTTTGCGCCAACGGGAAGACTGCCGTCCCGAATTCGAAGCCTTCTTGCGCTGCTTATCCACAACCTCCGCGGCCTCCGCCGCCGACGCCGCGCGGCGAAGCGGCCGTCCACTGCTCAAGCTGCTCTGCGTGCAAGCGCCGCTGGAACTGATCCATGCCGCCGGTTTCCATCCCTTCCGGGTGTTCAGCGGATCGCTGGCCGCTTCCGCCCTGGCCGCTGGAAACCTGCCCGCGCTGACCTGCCCGCTGCTGCGCGCCGTGCTCGGCGAACTGCGCCTGAACGCCGCGCCGGCGGCCGGCTGGGTCCTGCCGGCGACTTGCGACTGGGTGACGCGCTTTCCGGAGATGCTGCGCCTCTGCGAGGTCGACGATTCTTCCGCGATCTGGTGGCTGGAGCTGCCGCGCCTGAAAAACCGCGCCGACGGCCGCGAACGCTGGCTGACGGAGATCTGGCGGCTGAAGGAATTCCTGGAAAGGCTCGCCGGACGGGGAATCGGGCGCAACGCGCTGCTCGACTCCATCGCCGCCTACGCGCGCGCCGCCGCCGCCCGGCAAAAATTGCGGCAGGCGCGGATCGAAGGCCGTTTGGCGCCGCTCTGGTTCATGCTCGTCATGAGCGCTTTTTTCCTGGACGAGGTGAGCGCATGGACGGCGAGCGTGGAGCGCCTGCTGGCGGTGCTGACGCCACAGCGGACGCAGGCGCGGGAAAACGGCAGCGGGCGCGTTTTCCTGGCCGGATCGCCGATCGTCTTCCCCAACTTCAAGCTGCCCTTGCTGCTCGAAGAAGCCGGGCTGTCGGTGGTCGCTGACGACCTCTGCTCGTCGGAACGGATTTTCCCCGGAACGACCGTCGTCGAGGACGAGTCGCTGTTCGGCCTGGTTTCGGCGCTGGCCGGAAGCTACCACCAGGGATGCCTGTGCCCCGTGTTCGCCGACAATGAACGCCGCGTCAACAATATTTTCAACCAGCGCGACGAAGCGGGTTTCCAGGGCGTGGTTTTCAACGTGCTCAAAGGCTGCCATCCCTACGATCTGGAAAGCTATTCGCTGGAAGCCCCGCTGAAGGCGCAAGGGCTGAAATTCATCCGCCTGGAGACCGATTACACGCAGGAAGACCGCCAGAATCTCCTGACGCGGCTCGAGGCTTACCGGGGGATCAGATGACAGGGATCAGAGGACAGGAATCAGAGGACAGATGACAGAAGACAGAGGACAGTTCAGTTACCGGGCGCGAAGCGCCCGCAAATTTACTGTCTTCTGTCCTCTGTCCTCTGTCTTCAGTCCTCAGTTATCCACCCTGCGCGCTACCGCGCAACGACCAGGAAGCTTGAATGAAGCTGCAAATTGGCATCGATCTGGGCAGTACGGCGATCAAGACGGTGATTGCCAGGGACGGCGAGATTCTCTGGCGCGGCCGGACGAACACCGCGCCGGGACAGGAGGCGCACGCCACGCGGCTGATCGAATCCGGGCTGGGCGAATTGCGGTTGACGGCGGACGCCGTCGGCGGCGTCGCCGTCACCGGCTACGGCAAGAAGCTGTTCGCCGGCGCCCGTGTCCGGGTGGACGAAATCAGCGCCAACGCCGCCGGGCTGTTCCGTCTCAGTGGAGGCGCGGCGCGCACCATCGTCAACATCGGCGGGCAGGATTTGAAGGCCCTGCGCCTCGATGAAAACGGACGGGTGACGGATTTCAGGATGAACGACAAATGCGCCGCCGGCACCGGGCGTTTCTTCGAGCTGGCGGCGCGGCTGCTCGACATCCCGCTGGACCAATTCGCCGCCGTGAGCCGGCAAGCCCGCCTGGAACTGGAACTGAACAGCACCTGCGTGGTCTTCGCCGAAAGCGAGATGGTTTCCCTGCTGGCGCGAGGGACGCCCAGGGAAGAAATCCTCAAGGCGCTGCATCGCTCGGTCGCCCGCCGGGCCGCCGGCCTGCTCGGCCGCGACGTTTCCGGCCCGGTCTGGCTCGACGGCGGCCCCGCCAGGAACGCGGGCCTGGTCGAAGCCCTGGAAGACGAACTGATGACCGAAATCAAGGTCCTGGAAGAACCGCAGCACACCGTCGCTTATGGCGCGCTGCTGGCGCTTCAGGCGGCGGGTGACGGGTGACGGGTGACGGGTGACGGGTGACAGGTGACAGGTGACAGGTGACAGAGGACAGAGGGCGGAGGGCGGAGGGCGGAGGACAGAGGACAGAGGGCGGAAGGTTGTTGTGGAGGTATTCCATCGTGGCGGCAAAATGCCTTTCATCGCGCGTGAAACGATCCCGGTAGTCGGCGGGTTGCCAGAACCTGGGAGCGCGGGGCTTCTGCCCCGCAACGGCCGAGGGAGCGACACTGCCGCCGTTGCGGGGCGGAAGCCCCGCGCTCCCAGCAAACCCGCGCTCCCGGTGAAGGCGTGTTGCATCGCCCAGTGCCGCGTCCAGCCACGTCTCGATTTGCGTGCGCCGGCGTTTTTCCCGTTCGTCCTCGGGAATTTCCAGACGCGCCAATTCTTCTTTCGAAGGCCATGAATTTTCCCCAGATGGCAAGAATCTTCTTGTTTTGGCACGGCCAGAACCTGGGAGCGCGGGGCACCCGCCCCGCAACAGCGGTAGTGTTTGCTCACCGGCCATTGCGGGGCTGGTGCCCCGCGCTCCCAGGGGAAAAACATGCTCCCTACGCGGCGCGTGTCGTGGACGAAACGGCATTTCTTCGCCGTCATCATTCGGGATTTGTGCTTCCGGCCGCCTCGCTTTTCCTCGCCGTATTGGCGATAGCTGCTCAAATCATGCATACTGGTTCGGTACGGGTTTATCGGCCATGCGAGCCGACGATCGGTACGGTCTTTCATGGATTGGAGAAAACGATGAAAAAAGAAAAGAGTATTGAGCTGCTCAACAAGGCGGTCGCCGGTGAACTCGCGTCGGTGCACCAGTACATGTATTTTCACTTCCACTGCGACGATCAGGGCTATGACCTGCTGTCCAGTCTGTTCAGGCGCACGGCGATCGATGAAATGATACACATCGAAAAGCTGTCCGAAAGAATCCTGTTCCTCAAGGGCGACGTGGAAATGGTCGCCTCCGGGAGCGTGGAAAAGGTCCGCGGCGTCAAGGACATGCTTGAATTGGCGGCGAAAATGGAGACGACTACCGTCGGCGAATACAACCACTGGGCGAACGAATGCTCGCAGAACGAGGACGCGGTGTCGAAGAAACTGTTCGAGGAACTGGTGGCCGAGGAGGAAGTGCACTTCGACCGCTACGACATGGAAATGGACAACCTCACCAAGTTCGGCGACAACTACCTGGCGCTGCAATCCATCGAACGCAGCAAGACGGCCCACGCCGGCGGCGGCGCGTCTACCGCGTAGTTCCAGGGGACGGAAGACAGAAGACGGTAATTTCCGCGAGCGCTTCGCTCCCGGTAACAGTGGCCGGTTGACGGAGAGCCGACGAAAGCCGGGCGGATCGATGCCGCAGCGATGGCGTTGAAGATGGCGTCGATCGAGCGGGTGCTGGGGAAGCTTGAGGAACCTTTGTAGCTATGAAGGTTTTTTGATGTGTTCGCCGCACCCGCCGCGCTGACTTCCTAACCCTGCCACGGAATCGTCAGCAGCAGCTTTATGTCGCGCTCGTCCTGGAACAGATTCTTGAATCCTTCCCAACTCGGGAGGTGGGTGCCGTTGTCATAGCGCGTGTAATGGAGGCTCAGGCTGGCGTCCTTCCAGACGCCGGAAGGAACGCGGTAGCCCAGGTCGATCGACCAGGCGCGTTCCTTCAAGGTTTCGGAGACGCCGTAAACCCGTCCGCTCCAGCCGCGCGCGGCGGAAACGCCGACGCTGAGGCCGGGCCATCCCCAATCGCCCAGGGTGCGGGACAGGCTCACGAAGACCGCGCTTTCGCGATTGTGGTTCCAGTCCGAACGGTTGTCCCACCAGGTCTCGTAGGCGCCTTTCGCGCCGCCGTACCAGCCGGTCAGGCGATAGGCGAAGTAGCCCAGATGCTCTGTGGAGGACGTCGGCGCGCGAGTGTGGGTGAATTCCGCCTTGAACGTGTAGGGCGCGAAATCCTGCGCCAGGGCCAGATAGTGCTGCCACGCCTTGCCGCCGGCGTAAAGGTCGTTCGCGCCGCCGCTGGCGCGATCGCCCATGACGTAGAGTTGATAGCTCGCGTACCGTCCTTCGCGTTCGTACTTGAGTTTCAGGTGCGCGCTGCGCAGAAAGCCGGGCGCTTCGCCGTAGGCGGCTTCGATGCTCAGGCCGGGCGCCAGGACGTAGCGCGCGCCGAGCGACCACAGGCGGCCGGTGTCGTGCTTTTCGCCATCCCTGAATGGATAGGTCTTGCGATACCAAGGGGCCTTGTAGCGGGTGACGTAGGCGGCCGCCACGGACAGGGGGCCGTGCTCGAAGCCGCCTTCCGCGCCCGAGTAGGTTCCCGGCATCAGCGACCAGTTGACGCCCAGCACGCCGGGGCCTTCCGGCTGGAAATACCCGAACTTGCCCCACCAGCGGCCGCTGTCCGTAAGCCGCTGCGCCTTCAGATAGGCGCGATAGAGCGAAAAACCGCTGCGCGCGTCGCGTTTCGACCAGTCGGCCGACCACGGGTTTTGCCACGGGAAAAAGCTGATTTCATGATCGGGAGCGCCCGCGCCGTTGGCCAGGTCGGCGGTGCCGAACAGGCCCGCTTCCAGCCCCAGGGTGTTGCCCAGCGCATACGGCGTGCTGATGTGGATTTCGCTTTGCAGGGTGCGGTGGCGCAGATTGCTGCCGAAGCGGTTTTCGTCAACGCGATAGCGTTGGCGATGGCGCTGGAAATACATCACGCTGCCAGAGACTTCCGCGTTTTTCAGCGCCTGCCAAAGGGTGTCGGGAGCGCCGCCAGCCGTCGCCGTCTGTGCCCGCGCCGGCGTCATCGACATCGGCAGGAGAGCGGCGGACAGCGCCATGACGCCCGCGGGAAGAAGGCCGCGCGAGAACGCGGGAAGCCGTTCAACGCAAAAGGCGCGGAAAAAACATGAAAGGCGAAGCGCGAAAGCTGAAACATGGAATCCCGATGGACGAAAAACCGGAGGCATGGCGATGGGGTTTTCACGTTTCATCTTTTACCTTTTGTTCTCATTCCGCCGGCGGTTCATGCGGCGCCATGTACGCGTATCCTCTCGCGTCGGCGGCGGCGTTCATGCGCAGCGCGTAGGCCAGCATGCCGTCGCCCCGAAGCGGCGGGCTGAAAAAATATCCTTGATAGACGTGGCAGCCCAGCGCGTGCAGGCAGTCGATCTGCTCCTGGTTCTCCACGAACTCGACCACGATCTTGATCTTCAGCGCGCGGCACAGCTTGACGATGGTGGTAATGACTTCCTCGCTGATCTTGCTGCTGGTCACGTCCTTGCTCAGTACCTTGTCGATCTTCAGCACATCGACCGGGAAATACTTGAGATAGACGAGCGAGCTGTGGCCCATGCCGAAATCGTCGATGGAGATGGCAAAGCCGTGGTCGTGCAGGCTGTTCAGCACCTGGTTGTGCAGCGCGTCCGGATCGAGCGCGACGGACTCGGTGACTTCGATGCCGATCATCGGCGTGGATAGATGGTAGTAGTCCCGGCACTGCGCCACTTTTTCCGGCAGGCTCTCGTCGTCCAGTTGCCGGGCCGACAGGTTGACCGAGGTCTTGAAGTCCGCCGCCAGTCCCTCGTCATGCCAGCGCGCGCGTTCGGCGCAGGCTTCGTTGAGCACCCACAGCCCCAGCGTCCGGATGAATTCGCCATCCTCGGAAATGGCGATGATCACCGGCGCGGGCACCGGGCCGAACACCGGATGCTTCCAGCGTACCAGCGCTTCCGCGCCGACCACCCGGCCGCTGCGGCCATCGACCAGCGGCTGGTATTCCAGGAACAGGCCCTCGCCCGTTTTCATCGCGATTTCCAGTTCGTGCGCGAGAATGCGCGCCAGCGCCCCCACCTCGTCATCCCGGTCGAGGCACTTCTTGCCCGAAGGGCCGACGGCGTTGTTGCACGCGATCTCCAGCAATTTCTGCTTGGCCGCGTTTTGCCGCTCGCTCTTGAGCCGGTCGGAAAGCCTGACGAAAGGCAGGTAGATGGACGTTCCCAAAGCCAGGTTGAAAGCCTGAAGGAGACTGCCCGCCACCGATTGCGTGGCGAGCAGCCCGCCCAGGATGGGAGGCGTCGTCCAGTCCGGCGCCACCGTCGGCAAGGGCACGAAGCCCCAGCGGATGGCCAGGAAACTAACCAGCGTGAGTACCAGCGGCACGAGCAGGAAAGGCACGAGAAATACGGGATTCAGGATCACCGGCAGGCCAAAAAGCACGATCTCGTTGATGTTGAACAATCCCGGCGCGATCGAAATCTTGGCCATCCGGCAACTGCCGTGATTGTGGCTGGCGATGAGGATCGCCGCCAGGAGGCAGATCGACGTGCCCGCGCCGCCCATGAACACGAAAATGTCGAGCAGAGTCTTGGTGACGATATGGGGCGGCGGCAAGCCTTGCGCCTGCGCCAGCAGATTGGCCTGCGTCGCCGCCTCGAAAATATCGCGCGTCAGGGGATCCAGCACGTTCGTGCCGTGCAGGCCGAAAAACCAGCACACATGCGTGACGAACACATAGGCTATGCCGGTGCTCAACATGTCATGGAAAAACTCGAAGCGCACGGGAAACAGCACCAGTTCGCGGATCGCCTCCTGCACGGACAAGCCAAACGAGGCGCGAAAACCGATGCCGATCGCGGCGAACACGAACAGCGTCAGCAAGCCGGCGACCAGGCTGGCGAAGGCTTGCGACGCGGAAGCCGAGCCTTCCGAGTAAATCTGCATTTCCAGCGCTTTCACGGTGACCAGCCGCAAAAGGAGCCGGGTTGCCGTCACGCTCGCCAGAATGCCGACGAACAGCCCCTGCACGCCCACATACCCGAGCATGTCTTCCGGCGGCAGCAAGACCATGAACGCCGCCAGCGCCACCCCGCACGCCATCGCCGGACTGATCGGCGCGAGCGGATTTTCCTGGTTGTGGACGAGCACCAGGTTATAGCTGATGCCGATCACCATCGGCAGCGACAGCACGCCGAAGCTCCCCTGCCAGACCAGCGCGAACAAACCCTGCCGCCAGTTCGGGCCGAACAGGTACAGCATGGCGTCCTGATAACCCGGCAGCGGCAGATTGTTGCAGAGCACGGCCAGCGCCCCCGCCACCACCAGCGGCAGGCACAACAGAAAGCCATTGCGGACGGCCTGCATCGTGGGACTCACGACCCAGGCCGGGGTAAGCCAGGAATAAAGTCTTTCCACGAGACCGCGGGATTGGGCCATATGCAACGAGTACGACGTAGAAGACATGACGCGTTTGCTTTATCCGGTTTCCGGGGGCAAATGTAATATGAATGAAACGGTGGCCCCGAGCCATTTCC
>JAISQQ010000238.1 GCA_031274075.1 Accumulibacter sp. | reverse complement strand
CTGCGAGAGCGGCTCGGTCGTGGACAGGAACACGGGCGCGCCGAGCGGCACGTGGCGCGGGTCGACGGCGATGCTCCGGCCTGGGGTTAGCGGCACGCCCAGCGCGCCTTGCGGCCCTTCGGCGTCGTCGCCTTGGCCGCCTGCCGGCATCTCGCGGAAAAACACGTAGCTCGGATTGGCGTCGAGCAGTTCGGCGAGGCGCGACGGGTTGGCCCGCGCCCAGCCCTGGATGCCCTGCATCGACGCCTGTTCGAGCGGAAGCTCGCCGCGCTCGGCCAGCACCCGGCCGATCGCCTTGTAGGGATGGCCGTTCTGGTCGGCGTAGCCGAGCCGCACGATGCCGCCGTCCGCCAGCCGGACCCGGCCGGAGCCTTGTATTTGCAGGAAAAACAGCTCGACGGCGTCGTCGACCCACAACAGCACCTGTTCCGGGGAGATGTCCGCCAGTCCCCGTCCGGCGATTTCGGCGCGGGAATAGTAGGGGACGACGCGCCTGCCCTCCAGGCGGCCGCGCAGACGCAGGTGTTTCAGCTCCGGCAGCAGCTCGGACAGATCGATCGTCAGCAGGTCGGGCGGCACGCCGAGCACCGGCTGGGCGTATTCGTCGGTGCGCGTGCGCGAACCGCGCAGCAGCGGCTCGTAGTACCCGGTCACCAGGCCCTGCGTCGAACCGTCCGGATTGGTCAGCCGATACGGCGCGAAGCGGCTTTCGAAGAATTGGCGGATCGCCTGCGCGTCGGCGCCGGAAAGCGCGCGCGCCTGCTCGCAGACACCGCGCCAAGCCTCCCCGCGCGGCTTGCCGGCGAGACCCCGGCAGGATTGCAGGAAAGCCGGCCAGGCGGCGCCCAGGTCGTCGTCCGCCCAGCCGGGGAGATCGCGCCAACGCGCCGGCTGCAAGGGCTTGGCGGGCGGCGGATTGGGCGTACTTTCGGGCATGCTTCCGGGCGATGCCGGCGCAGGCGAACAAGGCGGACACGCCGGCGGCGGCGGGGCCGTGGCGCAGGCGGCCAGCAGGGCGCAGCACGCCAGGACAGGCCACAGCGGACGCCGGGGCGTTTGGCTTTTGTTCATCAAAAACTGACTCCGGTTGGAAAGTTGGAAACATCTCCCTTCAGGGGGATAATCCCGCCCGGGAGGGGCGTAAGCCCTTCCGTGCTTTCGTCCGGCCTGCCGGACGTGGGTTGAAACATGGTTTGGCTAAAGTTCGACATTTCCCAAGCGAGCAAGTATACCTTCCCGATGAGCGATCCCCTGTCCCCCCTGGTTTCTTTCCTGGAGCGCGCCGAGCGTTTGCTCTCGCGCCTCGAACCGCTGCTGCCGCCGGCGTCTCCGCTTCCCGACTGGAATGCCGCCGTCGCCTTCCAGTGGCGCAAGCGCGGCGCCGCCGGCTATTTGCAGCCGGTGCCGCGCCTGGCGGCGATCCGCCTGGCGGATCTCCGCGACATCGACGACCAGAAGGCGCGCATCGACGCCAACACGCGCCAGTTCGTCGCCGGCCGGCCGGCCAACAACGTGCTGCTCACCGGCGCGCGCGGCTCGGGCAAATCGTCGCTGATCAAGGCGCTGCTCAACGAATACGCGCCGCGCGGCCTGCGCGTGATCGAGGTCGAGAAGCACGACTTGATCAAGCTGCCGGACATCGTCGATCTCGTCGACGGCCGGCCGGAGCGCTTCATCGTCTTCTGCGACGATCTGTCGTTCGACGCCGGCGACTCCACTTTCCGGGCGCTCAAGGTCGTCCTCGACGGCTCGATGGCCGCCGCGCCGGACAACGTGCTGATCTACGCCACCTCCAACCGGCGGCACCTGATGCCCGAATATTTCGCGGAAAACCTGGAAGCGCACAGCGTCGGCGAGGAGATCCATCCCGGCGAGGCGATCGAGGAAAAAGTCTCCCTGTCCGAGCGCTTCGGCCTGTGGCTGTCGTTCTATCCGTTCGACCAGGAAGCCTATCTCGACATCGTCGCTCACTGGCTGCGCTCGTTCGGCTGCAAGGACGCCGAGATCGCCCGCGCCGAACGCGACGCGCTCAATTGGGCCTTGCAGCGCGGCTCGCGCAGCGGGCGCGTGGCGTGGCAATTCGCCAAGGATTGGGCCGGCGCGCGGGGCACAAGTACAAAGCGCGGACGCGGCAAGTGACGCGCTTCGTCGAGGTCTCGGCGGGCGTATTGTTGCGGGAGAGCGCGGGCGGCGCGGAGTATTTGCTGGCGCGGCGTCCGCCGGGCAAGGTCTACGCCGGCTACTGGGAATTTCCCGGCGGCAAGCTCGAACCCGGCGAGTCGTTCCACGACGCCCTGGCGCGCGAACTGCGCGAGGAACTGGGCATCGCCGTCATCGCCGCGACGCCCTGGCTGTGCCGCGAATTCGTCTATCCGCACGCGCATGTGCGGCTCAAGTTCTTCCGCGTCACCGGCTGGCGGGGCGAAATCGACCCGCGCGAGCACAGCGGCGCGGCCTGGACCCGGCTCGGCGAAACGCCCGCCGTCGCGCCCTTGCTGCCGGCCAACGAGCCAATCCTGCGCGCCCTCGCCCTGCCCGGCGTCTACGCCATCACCCATGCCGAGGAGAACGGCGTTGCCGCCGAACTGGAGCGCGTCCGCCAGGCCCTGGCGCGCGGCGTCCGTCTCCTGCAACTGCGCGACAAGACGCTGGCCGCCGGCGAACGCCGCTGTTTCGCCGAACAAACCGCGCTCCTCGCCGCCGCCGTCCCCGGAACCCTGCTGCTGGTGAACGACGACCCGGATCTGGCCCGGGAGATCGGCGCCAGCGGCGTCCATCTGTCGTCGCCGCGCCTGCGCGCGCTGGCCCGGCGTCCCGATTTCGCCTGGCTGGCGGCGTCCTGCCACAGCGGCGACGATCTTGCGCGCGCGCAAGCCCTGGGGATCGATTTCGCCGTGCTCGGCCCCGTCCTGCCGACCGCCACGCATCCGGAAGCCCCCGGCATCGGCTGGCAAGCCTTCACGCGCCTGACCGAACGCGCGACGATCCCGGTATTCGCCCTCGGCGGCATGC
>JAISQQ010000236.1 GCA_031274075.1 Accumulibacter sp. | reverse complement strand
AGTTCTGTCGATTACGACACCGGCAAGCCCGGGGATCCGCCACCGGCCAAAGAGAGCATCGTTTGGCATTGCTTCCCCGCGGTGAGACTTTCCTTGCGGCAACGCTGGTTCAAGAAGCCTGACACCGCTCCCGCGCTGGCAAAGCTGGATCGCGCCCTGCGGGGCATTCTTGCCAGCGAGCCTCGCATACGGCTACTCGATGCCAGAGGACAGAAGACAGAGGACAGAAGACAGTAATTCGACCGGTGTGCGTGAAAACAGCGACGGTTCGGTAGGGCGGGAAAGCGCAGCGCCTCCCGCCGATCCTTTTCACGGCGCAACGCGCCGCACGATTCAAAGGCCGCCGAATAATAGAGGCGGCTGCGCCGCCGGAGAGAACGACCGGCGGGAGGCGCTGCGCTTTCCCGCCCTACGGGGTGCCAACGGTTTCGCGCCCACGCCCCGGCGGACCGGAGCCCCTCGTTCCCGGAAAATCACCACGATGCCAACGACGCCACAGAGTGCAATGGCCCTGCCGCGCTGATCAGGAAGCTCATCCGCGAGGAGTCGAAGGAAGGGCAGGAAAGCGGCGTAGCGCGCAGCCTGGATAAGCGTCATTCGGTGTAGGCAGGGGCCTTCAATCACGCGCGCCATTGACCGGGGGAACGCGACAGACAAGCGGTTCCAGGATGAAGCGTGGCTGGCTTCAGGCTCTTGCGTTTTCAGGATGGCGCGTTTTCGTACTAAGATTGACGCCGCGCCGGGCAGCCGGCGTGGTCTTTGTTTGAATCCCCGTCCATAGCCAGAAAAGGAATCGGAAATGCCCAGGAACCTGCTCGAACAGTTGCGCGAGATGACCGTGGTGGTCGCCGACACCGGCGACATCCAGGCGATCGAAAACTTCAAGCCGCGCGATGCGACGACCAACCCGTCGCTGATCACCGCGGCGGCCCAGATGCCCCGCTACCGGGACATCGTCGACGCTACGCTGAAACAGGCGCGCGCCGACAGCGGCGCGGCGGCGCCGGCGGCCAAGGTGGTCTCGCTGGCCTGCGATCGCCTGGCGGTGTCCTTCGGCCTGAAAATCCTCGAGATCATTCCGGGCCGCGTGTCCACCGAGGTCGATGCGCGCCTCTCCTACGATACGCCGACGACCCTCGCCAAGGGGCGCGAGCTGATCGCCCAATACGAGGCCCGGGGCGTGTCGCGCGAGCGCATCCTGATCAAGGTCGCCGCCACCTGGGAAGGCATCCGGGCCGCCGAGACGCTGGAGAAGGAGGGCATCCACTGCAACCTGACGCTGCTCTTCGGCCTGCACCAGGCGATTGCCTGCGCCGAGGCCGGGGTGACGCTGATTTCGCCCTTCGTCGGGCGCATCCTGGACTGGTACAAGAAGGATACCGGCCGCGACGCCTACCCGGCCCACGAGGATCCGGGCGTGTTGTCGGTGACCCAGATTTTCACCTACTACAAGAAATTCGCCTACCGTACCGAGGTCATGGGCGCCAGTTTCCGCAACGCCGGCGAAATCACCGAGCTGGCCGGCTGCGACCTGCTGACCATCGCGCCGTCGCTGCTCGCCGAACTGCAGAACACGGAAGGCGTGCTGCCGCGCAAGCTCGACGCGGCGCGGGCGGCGAACGCGGCACTTGACAAGATCACCCTGGATGAGGCAACGTTTGCCCGCATGCACGCGGCGGATCGCATGGCGTCGGAAAAACTGGCCGAAGGCATCGCCGGATTCACCAAGGCGCTGGAAACGCTGGAACAGTTGCTCGCGGCGCGGCTGAAGGAGCTGGAGGGATAGAAGGTACCGATGAACATCAAGAAGGGTCCGGGGAGGATCGGGAACGGGGAAGGGCCGGGGGCCTTTCCCCGTTTTTCATGTTCAGGGGATCAGAGGACAGAAGACAGAGGACAGAGGACAGTTCAGTTACCGGGCGCTTCGCGCCCGCAAATATTACTGTCTTCTGTCTTCTGTCCTCTGTCCTCTGTCTTCTGATCCCGTTCTCGAATGCGTGGCGCCATCCTGGCCTTTGCGGCGGGAATCCTGTTTTTGCAATGGCAGGCCGCCTTGCCCGACCCGGCGGCGGTGGCGGCGTGCTTCGCCGCGGGACTCGGCGGCGTGTTCCTTGCGCCGCGCCGCGACGCTTTGCTTCGGCGCGGCGTCCTGCTGTGCGCCTGCGCGCTGCTGGGGTTCGCCTGGGCGGCCTGGCGCGCGGAGTGCCGGCTGGCCGACGAGCTTCCCGTGGATTGGGAGGTCCGCGACATCCAACTGACCGGGGTCGTCGCGGCCTTGCCGCAGCGTTTCGAGCGCGGCCAGCGTTTCGCCTTCGACGTTGAAACGGTGGCGACGCCCGGCGCCCGCGTTCCGCGACGCCTTCTGCTGTCGTGGTACCGCGCCTGGGGCGACGGCGATAATGGGGTAGGCGGGTCGGGCGAAGAGGAAAACCTCATCCAAGACCTGCATCCCGGCGAGCGCTGGCGCTTCACCGTGCGCCTGAAGCGGCCGCACGGTAACGCCAACCCGCACGGTTTCGACTATGAGGCGTGGCTGCTCGAACGCGGCTTCCGGGCGACCGGCGCGGTGCGCGCGCGCGTCGGCGCGGCGCGGCTGGACGATTTCGTCTGGCGTCCCGCTTATCTCGTCGAGCGGCTGCGCGATGTTTTGCGCCAGCGTTTCCTGGCGGACCTGCCGCAAGCGCCTTACGCCGGCGTGCTGATCGCGCTGGCGATCGGCGACCAGCGCTCGATCCCGAACGCGCAGTGGGACATGTTCCGGCGCACCGGCATAACGCATCTGGTCAGCATTTCCGGGCTGCACGTGACCATGGTCGCCGCCCTCTGCGCGCTGCTGGCAAACGGCCTGTGGCGGCGCGGCGGACGCCTGATGCTGTGGCTGCCGGCGCAAAAGGCCGCGGTCGCCGCCGGCTGGCTGGCCGCGCTGATGTACACCGTGCTCGCCGGGTTCGAGGTTCCCGCCCAGCGCACCCTGTACATGCTCAGCGTGGTCGCGCTGGCGCTGTGCTCGGGACGCCATCTCGGCGCCGTGCGCACGCTCCTGCTGGCCTTGCTGGCGGTGCTCGTCTTCGACCCCTGGGCGGTCCTGGCGGTGGGCTTCTGGCTGTCGTTCGGCGCCGTCGCGGTGCTTTTCTTCGTCGGCGCGTCGCGCCTGGGCGAAACCGGCGGCGCGCACCGCTGGCGCGCCGGCCTGCGTCAATGGGGCGCGGCGCAGTGGGCGGTCACCGTCGGCGGCCTGCCCATGCTGCTGCTGTTCTTCCAGCAGTTTTCGCTGGTTTCGCCGCTGGCCAACGCCGTGGCGATCCCGGCGGTGAGTTTCGTCGTCACCCCGCTGGCCCTGGTCTACACCCTGCTTCCCTGGCCGCCGCTGCTGCATCTCGATCACTGGCTGCTGGCGCGGCTGATGGATTTGCTCGCCTGGCTGGCCGGCTGGCCGCTCTGGCGGCAGCCGGCGCCGCCCTTGTGGACGGTGCCGCTGGCGCTGGCGGGCGTAGCCTGGCTGCTGCTGCCGCGCGGTTTCCCGGCGCGCTGGCTGGGCCTGTGCCTGCTGCTGCCGGTGCTGGCGATGCCGCCGGCGCGGCCGCCTGCCGGCGAGGCGTGGATCGACGTGCTCGACGTCGGCCAGGGACTCGCCGTGCTGGTGCGCACCGCGGAACACGCCCTGCTTTACGATACCGGCCCGCGCTACGGCGAGAGCGACGCCGGGCAGCGCATCGTCGCGCCGTTCCTGCGCGCCGTCGGCGTCGCCCGGCTGGACGCGCTGGTCGTGTCGCACCGCGACCAGGATCATGCCGGCGGACTCGAAGCCGTGCGGGCGCAGGTCCCGGTCGCGCGCTTCCTGACCTCGATCGCCGGTATCGGCGCCGAGCCTTGCGTGGCGGGACAATCCTGGGAATGGGACGGCGTCCGCTTCGCCATCCTGCATCCCTTGAAGCGCGATTACGCGGACCAGGC
>JAISQQ010000171.1 GCA_031274075.1 Accumulibacter sp. | reverse complement strand
AACCGCATGCGCACGGCGCTGACGATGCTCGGCATGGTCATCGGCGTGGGTTCGGTGGTGCTGATGATGGCCATCGGACAGGGCGCGCAGTACGCCGTGGCGCAGACCATCAGCACCATGGGCAGCAATCTCTACCTGATCCTCGCCGGCTGGACGCAGGTCTCGGGAGCGCGCAGCGGCGGCGGCTACGGATTCACGCTGCGCGTCGGCGACGCCAGGGCCATCGCCGAACTCGACGACGTGCTCACCGTCGCGCCGGTGCACCAAGGAGGACAGCAACTGGTTTTCGGCTCCAAAAACTGGAACGCGATGGTGATCGGCACCACGCCGTCCTACCTCGACGCGCGTTCCTGGGCGCTGGTCAGCGGTTTCAACTTCGACGACGAGGATGTGCGTTCGGCCACGCGCGTGGCGCTGCTCGGCAAGACGGTCATCGACAACCTGTTCGATCCGGGCGAGGAGCCGCTCGGCAAGATCATCCGCGTGCGCAACACGCCGTTCGAGGTGATCGGCACGCTGGCGCCCAAGGGCCAGAACCTCGACGGGCGCGACCAGGACGATACCCTCATCGTTCCGCTGACCACCGCCCAGCGCAAGGTCTTCGGCGTCCCGTTCGCCGGTTCGATACGCCAGATCATGGTCAAGGCGGCGTCGCCCGAAGCGATGCCGCTGGTCGAAAAATCGGTCACCGCCCTGCTCCGCCAGCGCCATCGCCTGCGCGAGGAGCAGGACGACGATTTCTACATCCGCAACCTCGCCGCCGCCGCCGACAGCGCGGCCGAAACCACGCGCGTGATGTCGCTGCTGCTGGGCGCCATCGCCTCGGTATCGCTGCTCGTCGGCGGCATCGGCATCATGAACATCATGCTCGTCTCGGTCACCGAGCGCACCCGCGAGATCGGCATCCGCATGGCCATCGGCGCGCGGCAGAAAGACATCCTCGCGCAGTTCCTGCTCGAAGCGATCATGATCTCCGTCACCGGCTGCCTGGTCGGCCTGGTGCTCGGCCTCGGCGGCGCCCTGCTGGTCAACGCGCTGGTGGACATGGTCATCGTCATTTCCGGCGGATCGGTGCTGGTGTCCTTCGCTGTGGCCGCCGGAGTCGGCGTGTTTTTCGGCTTCTACCCGGCGCGCAAGGCGGCGGCGCTCGATCCGATCGAGGCGCTGCGCCATCAGTAGCGTCCGGCGGCGCTTTCCGGCGACGATGGCCGATTCGCTTTTTGCGGTTTTCCCCCTGCACTGGCGGCGTCAGAAGTGGTTTAATTGCGCTTTTTCGTTTTTCCGCACGCCTGAACATCATGCCCATTTATGCCCTTGGCGACCTTGCGCCAAACATCCACCCGCAGACCTGGATCGCGCCGAACGCCTCGGTCATCGGCCAGGTTCAACTGGAAAAGAACGTGTCCATCTGGTGGGGCTGCACCCTGCGCGGGGACATCGACCTGCTCCGGGTCGGCGAAAACACCAACGTCCAGGACGGCTCGGTGCTGCATACCGATCCCGGACTGCGGGTCAACATCGGCCGCGACGTGACCGTCGGCCATCGCGTCATCCTGCACGGCTGCACCGTCGGCGACGGCTGCCTGATCGGCATGGGCGCGACGCTGCTCAACCGTTCGGAGATCGGCAAACAGTGCCTGATCGGCGCCAACACGCTGATTCCCGAAGGCAAGGTCATCCCCGACCGCTCGCTCGTCGTCGGCGCTCCGGGGCGCATCGTGCGCCAACTGAGCGACGAGGAAGTCGAGCGGATCGCCTGCGGCACCCGCCAATACGTGGAAAACTGGCGGCGCTACCAGCGCGAACTGCGGCCGCTTTGAACGACGGCTAAAACCGGCGGCTTCAACTCAGGTAGGTCTTGAAGTGCGCCAGCGTCCGCTCCCAGGAAAGCTTCGCCGCCGATTCGTCGTAGCGCGGCGTCGAATCGTTGTGGAAGCCGTGCTGCGTCCCCAGATAGCGGTGTATCTGGTAATTCACGCCCGCCGCCTTGAGCGCGGCCTCGTAGGCCAGGTAGCCGGCGTTGATGCGCTCGTCATGCTCCGCCAGATGACACAGCAGCGGCGCCTTGATCTTGCCCACGCTGGCCGGATCCCCCGCCATGCCGTAATAGGGAACGCCGGCCTGCATGTCGCCGCCGAGCACCGCGGCAAAGTAATTGACGATGCCGCCGCCGTAGCAGAATCCGGTGACCCCGAGCTTCTGCGTCGATAGCGCGTGCGTCTTGAGGAAACGCGCGCTGTTGAGCAGGTCGACGCGCAGTTTGGCCGCGTCGAGCCTGGCCTGCAGTTCGCGCCCGTCATCGTCGTTGCCCGGATAGCCGCCCAACGGAGCGATTCCGTCCGGCGCCAGCGCGAGGAATCCTTCGACGGCCAGACGCCGCGCGACGTCCTCGATATAGGGATTGAGCCCCCGGTTTTCATGCACCACCAGCACGGCTGGAAACGGCCCCGGTCCCGAAGGCCGCGCCAGATAGCCGCGCATGCTGCCGGAATTGCCGCCGGGCGACGGGTAGCCGACATAAGAGGCTTTCATGCGCGTATCGGTGAAGGAAATCGTCTGCGCCTGCGCGTAGCGCGGCATCAGCGCCTGCGCCATGGCCAGCCCGGAACCTCCGACCATCGCCAGCGCGGTCACCCGCGAGAAGAAATCGCGCCGGCTGATGTAGCCATGACAGTACTCGTTGTAAAGATCGATGACGCGCTGATCGATCTCTTGCGGATCGACGCCCCGGCTGGCCGGATTCGCGCCGGCGGATGTCTCGTTCATGCTCTCCTCCCTTCCTTCACACAGACTTTCGGAAACCGATCGGCAGACTTTCTACACCATTTCGGTCCGTGCCGCCAGTTTTCCATTGTTACTGACACCTGTTACCTGTCACCTGAACCCGTAGGGCGGGAAAGCGCAGCGCCTCCCGCCGGTCCTTTTCACGGCGCAACGCGCCGCACGATTCAAAAGCCGACGAATGATAGAAGCGGCGGCTGCGCCGCCGGAGGAAACGACCGGCGGGAGGCGCTACGCTTTCCCGCCCTACGGGTTGGCGACGATTTTGCGCCAACGCCCAGGCGAGCCGGAAAGTGGCCCCCCAGAAAATCGCCACGACGCGAACGACACCGCGTAGCACAATTGCCTTGGGAACCGAAAAGTATTTCCGAAGGGATTGCACGAATCGTGTCGACGAGAGTATCTTTCCATCGACTCAAGTGTAACGATACATACGCCGTTCGTCGTCAGCTACGGCGAGAGTTTCGGACCGAAAACGGGCCGTATCCAAAAGAGGGGAAACATCCGCTTGTTGCCGGTCGACGATTACCGGAAAACCGGATTTTCCAGGCGTCGATATTTTTCTTTACCTATCCAGGAAGGTGAACAATGGGATCGTTGGTTGGCAAGCGCGCGTTGGTGACGGCGGGAGGACAGGGGATCGGCAAGGCGATTGCGGGTGGATTGCTCAAGGCCGGGTGCGACGTCGCCGTTCATTATTATTCCGATGAACAGGGCGCGCGGGAAGTCGTCGCCCTGGCGGAGTCCCTTGGACGCAGGGCGCGCGGTTTCCAGGCGGATTTGACCGTCGAGGAATCGGCGGCCAGGACGGTCGGCGAGGCGGTGGATTTCCTGGGCGGACTCGACGTCCTGGTCAACAACGCCGGCGGACTGGTGGCGCGCCGGGTTCTCGGACAGGTGGATGTGTCGTTTTGGCAGAAAGTCATCGACGTCAACATGACCTCGATGTTGCTGGTGACGCGCGCGGCCGTGCCGCACCTGGCCCGAAACGCCGGCGCTGCCATCATCAACGTCTCTTCGTTGGCTGGCCGGAAAGGCGGGCATCCCGGTTCGCTCGTCTATTCGACCGCCAAGGGCGCCGTGCTGACATTCACCCGGGGCCTGGCCAATGAACTGGGACCGCGGGGAATCCGCGTCAACGCGGTGGCCCCAGGGCTGATTCTCGGCACCAATTTCCACAACACCCACACGAGCAAGGAATCCGCCGAGGAGACGATCCGGGGAATTCCGCTGGCCCGGGCCGGCGACGTCGACGACATCGCCCGTCCGGTCGTCTTCCTGGCTTCGGAATACGACGGTTTCATTTCCGGGGCCACGCTGGACATCAACGGCGGCGTGTACTGCGCCTGAGACGGTCGGAAAAAAATCCTGTTCGGGATGATGGCATGATCAGAAACTGGAACGAAGAATCGCTGGACCACCGGAACGCCCTGCTCTACGCCATGGGCATTTCGGAGGACGAGGCCAGGCGTCCGGTCATCGGGCTGGTCAATTCCTGGAATGAAATGAATCCCGGCCACTTCCCTTTCAAGGAAGTGATTCCGCTGATGAAAAAAACCATCTACGCAGCGGGCGGCCTGGCGCTGGAACTTCCCATATCGGGAATCTGCGACGGCATCTGTTCGAATACCCCCGGCGACCGCTACACCCTGCCGGCCCGCGACCTGGTCTCTTCGGAAGTGGAAATGACCGCCGAGCTCAACATGCTCGAGGGCATGGTCATCCTGGCGACCTGCGACAAGGTGGTGCCCGGCATGATCATGGGCGCCCTGCGGGTGGACATCCCCGTGGTGATGTTCACCGGCGGCTACATGCTGCCCGGCGCGCACCGGGGAAAAATGCTGACCTTGACCCACACCAAGCAGGCGTATGCCGCCTGGGTTGCCGGGGATATGCCGCGCGAGGAATACAAGGCGATCGTCCGCAACGCCTGTCCCACGCCCGGCGCCTGCCCCTTCATGGGAACGGCCAACACCATGTGCGCCTGCGCCGAAGTCCTGGGCCTTTCCCCCGCGGGCAACGCCAGCGTGCGCAGCCAGAGCGAGGAATGGCGGGAGATGGCGAGACAGGCCGCGCTGCGCGTCGTGGCGGCGGTGAACGAGGAGGAACGCCCTTCGAGCTTCATCACCCAAAGCAGCTTCGAGAACGTGGTGCGCTACATGATGGCCACCGGCGGTTCCTCCAACAGCCTGCTGCACATACCGGCCATGGCCCGGCAGATGGGCTTCGACATTACTCCGGAGACCTTCGATGCCCTGAGCCGGGAAGTGCCGGTGCTGAACAGCATCTACCCCAGCCACAAGACCCATACCATGGTCGAATTCTCCCAGGCCGGCGGCCTCGACGCGGTGCTGAAGGAACTGGTCGAGGGCGGCAGGATCGACGCTTCCGTCAAGGGACTGTTCGGCAGCATCGCGGAGCGCGCGGAAAGCGCGGTGAATAGAGACGCCGAGATCATCCGTCCGGTGAGCAATCCCATCAGTTCCCAAGGCGGGCTTGCGGTGCTCCACGGCAATATCGGCACGGAAAGCGCCATCGTCAAATTCAGCGCGGTGGACAAGGCGGCGTGGAAATTCTCGGGCAAGGCCAGGGTTTACGATTCCCAGGACGACGCCTGGAACGCCATCCTGCAGGACGAGATCGTCGCGGGCGATGTGGTCGTCATACGCTATGAGGGTCCCAAGGGATCGCCGGGAATGCCGCACATGGAAACCTTCATGGCGGCCGTTCTGGGAAAAGGCCTGGGAACGAAGATCGCGCTGGTTTCGGACGGGCGTTTTTCCGGCGCCACCGGCGGACTGGCCGTCGGCCACGTAAGCCCCGAAGCCTACGAAGGCGGAAACATCGCCTTTATCCGAGACGGCGACACGATCCATATCGACATCGAGGCGCGCACCCTGAGCGTCGATCTCGGCGAGGAAGAATTCAAAAAAAGAAGGGAAGGCTTTGTGCCGATCGAGAAACCCGCGACGGGCTGGCTGGCCCTGTACCGCAAAAACACCACTTCGGCCCACAAGGGCGCCACGGTTTTTTGGGATTGAGGAGCTGTTTGCGGTCTTCCTGGGAGCGGGTCTCCGGCCCGCCTCGGCGTTGGCGCAAAACCGTTGGCGCACCTCGTAGGGCGGGAAAGCGTAGCGCCTCCCGCCGGTCGTTCTCTCCGGCGGCGCAGCCGCCGCCTCTATTATTCTGCGGCCTTTGAATCATGCGGCGCGTTGCGCCGTGAAAAGAACCGGCGGGA
>JAISQQ010000156.1 GCA_031274075.1 Accumulibacter sp. | reverse complement strand
GGCGCAAACCATCGCGCAGCTTGCCGAAACTGGGTGAAACATTGCGCTCAGGCTCAAGTAATGGGCCTATTTTTTCGGCCCATTCGCATTTAATCTGGCCCGGCAAAGGCCATCCTGCCTTTTTGATTGCAGCAGAACCACCGGGGTGAACAGCATCGGCCAGCAATTCCCAGGTACCGCAAACGCTGTCCTGATGATATTGGTTCAGCATCGCCACTTTGGCGCGTGGGTAGGCAGCTATCAACGCCTGTCTATCGCCAAGATACCAAGCCTCCATCTCTTCGATGGCGAGCCGGAACAAGGTATTCGGCACGGAATTGCACCCTGCGGCAAGCGTCTTGAGTTCGACGAGAAAATCCGCGCAGTTGCGCCGGTCGGCATCCAGCACAATTACCACGGCATCAATGCCCGGCGTGTTGCCGTAACCGCGCAGGATACGCGGCAATTGATCGAGCAAAATCCGCCTGGCCGGGTCTGCCGCCGTGTTCAGGTTCTTCGGGATACGGCCAACTCCCTTGTAGGCATGGACTCGCCAGGAATGCGGATGACCTTGTGTCCCAAACAGCTTGGGCAGCACGGCTTCCAGTAACTTTTTTCCCGAACTGTCTTCCACCAGAATCTCGATGTGCATGTTTTTATTTCCCCGCATCGAGATAATCGCTGTACCAGAGTCCCCCCAAAGGCAGACCTTCGGCGACAAGATTTTCGACTACCGTCAACCCGGAAACCCGGCGAATGGTCGA
This sequence comes from Accumulibacter sp., assembly GCA_031274075.1. Taxonomy (GTDB): domain Bacteria; phylum Pseudomonadota; class Gammaproteobacteria; order Burkholderiales; family Rhodocyclaceae; genus Propionivibrio. The sequence continues at coordinate 4,514 of JAISQQ010000156.1, read as the reverse complement.
AAAGCCATCTTCCCCTTTTCCCAGAATCCACACTTCTTTCGGCGACAGCGCATCCACGAAATATGGCTGATGCGTAGTCACAAAAAACTGCGGCGCGTTCTTTTTGCCCGTGGCATGGGTGCGAAACTCCTGCGCCAGCGATTCCAGCAATTTGTGATACAAGCCGTTCTCCGGCTCTTCGATGCAGATGAAGGGGGGCGGCTCCGGGTCTTCCATCAACAGCAGATAAGCAAACATTTTCAGCGTGCCGTCCGACATTTGCTGTGCGAAGAAGGGATCGGCAAACGCCCCGTCGTTGAAACGCAACAACACGCGCTTGTCCGCCGTCACTTCGGTGTCAATCCGGGCTATGCCGGGAATTTTGGCGGCAATACGCGCCAGAATGTTCCTGAAGCGATCCTTGTGCTCGCGCTCCATGAACTGCACGACGTTGCCGATATTGTCGCCATGCACATTCAAATGCCGCTGCGGCCCGGCACTGGGCAGACTGCGCGCCGCATCCGGGTAAAAGTAAGACAGATACCAGCCTTTCAAAAAGTCCCGGAATCGCTTGATGCGAGGGTGTTCTTTCAGCGTACCCAGGGTGGCGATGCCAAGCTGGCGCGGGTCGGTCAGTTCGACGGCAGCCTGGGTGCGATCTTCTTCGCCTTCGATTTCCACGGCGTCTTCTCCTGCCCAGACCAGTCCTTTGCCACGATTCAATCGCAGGAACGGATAGGGGCGTCCATAGGATTGCCCCTTGCGTCGCTGCTTCAACAACTCGGATTCCACGTAGGGCCGCCCCGATCCGTCAAGTCCGATGGAAAGTTGGTAGGTAATGGGACGTTCTTTGGGGGCTTCGCGATAATAAATCTCGAAGTGAATCGGCGCATCCACGCCTTTTGAGCGCAAACGCTCAAAACCTCCGCGCTGCTTCATGTCGCAGGCGGTTTCCACGTCGGTCGCCAGACAATCAACCACAAAGCCGAAGGCATCGAACAGGGAGCTTTTACCCGCGCCATTCTTCCCGATAACCACGGTAAACGGCGTCAGCGGCTCGTCACCTTGCCCCGACAGCTTGCCCAAGGTCACATCTTGCAAGGCGCGAAAGTTTTGCACCCGAAAGCCTTCGATGATTGCCATTCAATTTTCCTCCGTTCTGGTCAGCGCCATATCGTACAGGGTGAGCGGCTGTGTTGAAAATCGGCGACAGGCTCGGCAAATGCCATCCGCGCGGTGACACATTCGAGGAATGTGTTCATTCGATCTTCTGATAGGAGTACGACGAAACCGCTTGCCTTGGCCATTTATTCGTCTCTATCTCACTTCAAGGAATCCACCAATCGAGTGACCGAACAAGTTCGGCCACGTTGGATACCACTTGATCGGTGACTTGCTCGATGGTTTTCATATCACTCAATCACGAACCTCAGCTTGCTGGCGTCCTTGCCCCTGCGTGCCGATGCGGGCGGCAATCCACCGATCCAGTTCGGCACGCCATGTTTTGTCAAAACATCAAAGATGATGTATGGTCGCATCATCTCTGATTCAACTTGCGGGAGAACGCCGCCATGCGCACCACCGTCACCCTCGAAGACAGCCTGTATCAGCAGGCGCTGCAACTGGCCGACCCCGGCATGGACAAGGCCGAACTGTTCCGCGAGGCCGTCCGTACCTTCATTCGCGTGCGGGCGGCCAAACGTCTGGCGGACTTGGGCGGCAGTGCGCCGGACATGCCCGATATGCCGCGCCGCCGCGAGGAACCGGCGCTCCCTGCGCAATGGTCATGAACGTATTGGTGGACACCAGCGTCTGGGTCGACCACTTTCGCCACGGCAACGCCGCGCTGGTGGAACTGATGACGCATGACGCCGTGCTGATTCATCCCTTTGTACTGACCGAACTGGCCTGCGGCACGCCACCCGCGCCACGTCAACGCACCCTGGGCGATCTGGCGCGACTGTGCCCGGCGCAGGTCGCCAGCCAAATCGAAGTGCGGACGTTCATCGAGCGCGAACGGCTTTATGGTCAAGGCTGCGGCCTGGTAGACGTGAGTTTGCTGGCCTCTACGCGCATCACACCCGGCGCGCGTCTGTGGACACTGGATAAAGCCTTGGCCGCGTTGGCGCGGCGTCTTGCCGTGGCTTGGCCGGTCGATGTTGCCTGAAACGTTCGCCATGCCATCCACAGGTATAGCGCATTCACATTTGCCGCTTACTGCCGCCTGAATGGTTCTACCATCTGATGGCACATTTCAGGAGCCAAGCCATCATGGAAACCTTCACCGTCCGCGACTTACGGGAGCGCACGGGCGATCTGGCACGCAATGCCGAAAGCGGGCAACTCTCTGCCGTCGCCAGGCACGGGCATCGTGCCAAGGCAACGGCGTTCTGCCATGACCGATCCGGCTTTGCCCCGCGCATGGCTCCCAAGACACAGCCGGCGCCGCGCCGTTATCGACGCGGGCCGGCCCCTACCCACGGACGGGAAGTCTCATCGGCTACTTCCGGGTCATGGGCGTTTTGTTGACCTGCAGCGGGCCTTGTTCCTGGATGGCGGCGATGCGCTTCAGGGAGCCGTCCACCGCCGCCCGGTCGGGGAGCAGGCGGTATTCCAGATCGAAGTTGGCGCTCTGTCCCGGTTCCAGGGTACGCACCCGTCCCTGTTCGCGGGCGATTGTTACCGGATAGGCGAAGCTGGTGCCGGGTTCCAGGCCGGTCACGTAGCCCTGCTTCAGGGTGTCGGTGTTCTTCCACAGCGACAGCACCGGCAGTTGGGTAATGTCGAAGCCGATGGACACTCCCCGGTCTCCCGCCTTGTTGGTGAGCAGCGCCAGGGTCTGCTTGTTTTCGTCGGCGAAGGGAATCACGTTGAAGACCATTTCATCGAAATCCCGGGTGGGGCCCAGGTAGGTCTGCCAGTCGTCGATGCCCTGTACCGCGTAGTCGTTGAAGGGTGAAATCTCCTTGATGGGCGCGTGGAATTTCGCCCCTTCTTCCAGCAGGGGAGCGCCGAAATTGCTGTGATAGATGATCTGGAAATCCTGGCGGTAGTCGCCTTTGTTGGTGACGGCGTCATGCACGGTAAAAGTCGCGCTGCCGGGCACATAGCGCAATTCCGCCCAGGTTTCGAGCTTGCTCTTCTTGAAGGTGTTTTCCTTGATCAAGCCCTTGACGCTGATCGCGTAGGGAGCCCGCTCCTCGATGCCGACGATCACCTTGGAGGCGGGGGTGTTGCCGGCTCGCCCGTGCAGGGTATACGTCATGCCGTCGGCAACTACCGCGTGCCCGGTCCACTCGAAACCGCAACGCACCATCATTTCGTTGAAGCCATCGAGCCAACCCGAGCCGCCCCGGCTTTCCAGATTCACGAAGGCGGGGTTGACTACTTCATCGACCGGCGAATCCCAGCCCAGGCGCAGGCCCTTGCCGGTCACCGAGAGGATGCCCATGCCCCGGCTGGGACTGAGCTTGATGACGAAATCGCCGCTGCTGATGGTAATGACTTCGCTGCCTTCCTGTTTGCCGCCGTGCAGCACCTTGTTGCTGACGCTGAAAGGTGTCTTGACCTGGGCCTTGAGCTGGGCGCTGGTGATGGACCAGTCGCCCAGTTTGATGCCTTTTTCCGTATCCGTAAGCACAAAGTCCTTGGCGGCGGCCGTCGACGCCATAAGCCCCCAGACCGGCAGCGCGCAAGAAAGCAAAATACACCGCATCGTCTTTTTCATAACCGTCTCCTCATTTCAAAAATTTGTCTGCTGACCACTGCCAAGAGAATGGAGAATCGAGAACGGCAGTGTTTGATTCTCGATTCATCGTAAAACCAACTCCGGTTTGAAACCCCACCCGAAAGAAAGGCGCGAAGCTCGAATACCCCGGACTTCAGGCCGGGGTATTCGAGCGTAGTTACTTGCCCACCTGGCTTTCGCCAAGAATACGGGTCAGCACGATGTGGTATATCTCCAGAGGCGCCGGGGTATTGGTGTACAGTTCAAACTGTTTACAGGCTTGGTGCATCAGCATCCGGGTTCCCGATACGCAGGTACAGTCGACGGCGGCGGCCTCTTGCAGCAGGGTGGTTTTTATGGGTACGAAGACCGCGTCGAACACCAGCGTTTTGGGAATGAGCCGTTCTCGCGTCAGTACGGTCTCCGTCGATTTGAAGCCGACGGAAGTACAGTTGACCAAAATATCGTAGTCCAAGCCGCGATCGAGCTTTTCGATGCCGCCGCCGAATTCGATGCCGAAGCGCTTCGCCGTTTCCCGGCCCCGTGCTTGATCACGGTTGAAAAGGACGATATCGGCGGTGTACTGCTTGAGCGCCCACACCAGGCTTTTGGCGCCTCCGCCGGCCCCCAGGACGACGACGCGCTTCCCCGCGATGTCCGCCGCCTCTTTCAGCGCCGTAAGCGCGCCGTAGCCATCGGTGTTGTAGCCAGTGAGCCGCCCGCTATCGTTGACGATGGTATTTACCGCGCCGCTTTCCTCCGCCGTTTTGTCCAGGGCATCCATGAAAGGAATGACCTGCTCCTTGAA
>JAISQQ010000148.1 GCA_031274075.1 Accumulibacter sp. | reverse complement strand
TCTACGATGCCATCCAACACATAAAGCCGGACGGAGAAGCCCTTTCCCGCCTCGATAAAATACGGACGATGAGCGGACGAAAGTAGTAAATGGCATTGGAGCTACGCTTGCTTCATGAAACGGTGCGCGACCCGTGGGCATGATCTTCGATAGCTGTATCTGGGTGGGACTTGCTGCGGGGCAGATAGATCGACGGGCCGTTACCACCGTAGCAGGGAGCGAGTTTGTTTACACCTCGGCAATCTCTCTGGGAGAACTCAAATTTGGCGTGGAATCCTGCATCGATCCCATCAGGCGAGCAGTGCGCGCCGCCTATCTCCGACAGGTGGAGCGTCGCCCGATACTGGGAATTACCGGGCACGCGGCCTCAGCGTTTGGTGTGCTTGCCGCCGCCGTCAAGCAGGCGGGCAGATCGCCGCGACCGCGTTATAACGACTTATGGATCGCGGCACAGGCAATCGATCCAGAGGACAGAAGACGGAAGACAGTAATATTTGCGGGCGCGAAGCGCCCGGTAACTAAACTGTCCTCTGTCATCAGTCCTCTGTCTTCTGAAGTCTCAATCCCTGCCGCAGCAGTGCTTGAACTTCCGGCCGCTGCCGCAGGGGCAGGGGTCGTTGCGGCCGGCTTTTGGGCTTTCGTTGCGGATCGTGCCGGCGCCGCGCTTGGCGAGCCAGAAGCGATGGATGTCGGTGACCGCCTGCGGCAGGTCTTCCTGGCATTCCTGTTCGATGGCGGCGCGCTCGTCGCCTTCCGGCCAGGCTTCGCCGTGTTCCTTGGCGGCGGCTTCCGCGTCGCCGGTGAGCACCAGCAGGGTAAAGAGACGTCCGTCCAGGTAGTCGGCCTGTTCCCCGGCGGCTTCCCCGTCTTCTTCCTCGAGGCAATCGAACCAGTCCTCGTCGGCCATGTCCACCCCCGCCAGGTAGGCGTGGCACCACGGCAGGTAGTCGCGCGGGCCGTCGCCGCCTTCGCCTTTCGGGTAGAGGATCAGGACCGGCGGACGGCCGGCGGCGAGGTCGGCGGCGAGGGCCGCGGCGAAGCGCCGGATCAATCCGGCGGCTTCCCGGCCGGCCGCGCTGTCTGCGGCTTCCTCGCCGCCCAGGATGTCGACCAGCCGGTCGTTCTCGTCGATCGGCCGCGGTCCGGAGAGCGCGGCGCACAGGTAGCCCTGGATTTCGTCCAGGCACATCGCGTCTTCGAGTTCGGGAGTTTCGAGCAGGGCTTCCAGGCGGTCGAGTTCATCGTCGTCGAGCGGCGCCGGGTTCGGCGTGGTCATGGCGGTCATTCCCGTGTGTTGGGTGTGTTGGCATGGGGCGAAGCGGCGAATCCGGCCAGCTCGATCCTCGGTTCGGGCTGCCATCCCTTTTTGCGCTGTTCGGCGACGACGCTGGTGAAAATGCCGCCGCGCACGAAGAAACGCGCGCTGACGCGCAGGAAGCGGGGCTGGGCGGCCTGCGCCAGATCGTCGAGGATGCGGTTGGTGACCGCTTCGTGAAAACAGCCCTGGTCGCGGAACGACCAGATGTACAGCTTCAGGCTCTTGAGTTCGATACAGGTCTTGTCCGGAATGAAATCGACGCTCAGCGTGGCGAAGTCCGGCTGGCCCGTTTTCGGGCACAGGCAGGTGAATTCGGGAATTTCCATATGAATGAGGTAGTCGCGCCGCGGCGCGGGATTCGGGAAAGTCTCGATGGTCGTGGTGGTCGTGGTGGTCGTGGAGGGCTGGGTGGGCATGGCGAACGGTTCGGTCGAACAAGGTGCTATTATAGGCGTCCCGGCGCGCCCGTGCCGCCGCCATCGCCCGATAAACAATTCACGCAGCCTTTCGGGGCTGCGTTCCGCTTGATGCGCCTGACAAAGCTCAAACTCGCCGGATTCAAATCCTTCGTCGACCCGACGGCCATCGTCCTGCCGGGGCAACTGGTCGGCGTGGTCGGCCCGAACGGCTGCGGCAAGTCCAACGTGATCGACGCCGTGCGCTGGGTGCTCGGCGAATCGAAGGCCTCGGAGCTGCGCGGCGAATCGATGCAGGACGTGATCTTCAACGGTTCCGGCACGCGCAAGGCGGTCTCGCGCGCGTCGGTCGAACTGGTCTTCGACAATTCGCTCGGGCGCATCGCCGGGCAGTGGTCGCAATACGCCGAACTGGCGGTGAAGAGGGTGCTGATCCGCAACGGCCAGTCCGAGTATTTCATCAACAATCTGCAGGTGCGGCGCAGGGACATCACCGACCTGTTCCTCGGCACCGGCCTCGGGCCGCGCGCCTACGCGATCATCGGGCAGGGCACGATCTCGCGCATCATCGAGGCGCGTCCGGACGAGCTGCGCGTCTTCCTGGAGGAAGCGGCGGGCGTCACCAAATACAAGGAGCGGCGCAAGGAGACCGAGGGACGCCTGTCCGACACGCGCGAGAACCTGACGCGGGTCGAAGACATCCGTACCGAACTCGGCGATCAGATGGAACGCCTGGAGAGCCAGGCGGTGGTCGCCCGGCAGTACCGCGACTACCAGGAACAATTGACGCGCAAGCAGCATCTGCTCTGGCTGTTCCGGCGCAACGAGGCGCAGGCCGAACGCGAGCGGCTGGCGCGGGAGATCGAGGCGGCGGTCAACGGGCTGGAAGGCGAGACCGCCGCCCTGCGCGAAACCGAGGCGCGCCTGGAAGAAGCGCGCGAGCGCCACTTCACGATGAACGACGGGCTGAACGCGGCGCAGAGCGCCCAGTACGCCGCCAACGCCGAGGCGGCGCGGCTGGAAGCGGAAATCCGCCACCGCCGCGAATCGCAAGAGGAATACGAGTCGCGGCTGGCGCAGTTGGGCGACGACCAGACGCATTGGCAGGCGCAGGTCAAGCAATACGCGGCCGACGATGAGCGCTGGCAGGCGCTGCTGGCGCTGGCCGACGAGCGCGCCGCGCAGGGCGAGGCGCTGCTCGCCGAGCGGCGGGAAGGGCTGCCGCTGGCCGAGGAGGCGCACGCCGCGGCGCAGGACGGGTTCAACCGCCAGCGCGACGCGCTGGCGCAGGCCGGCCAGCGCCGGCAGGTCGAAATCACCCACCGGGAACACGCGCAGCGTTCGCTGCAGATCCTCGCCAGCCGCCGCGACCGCCTGCGGCAGGAGCGCGAGGCCCTGCCGGTTCCGGACAGCGCCGAATACGACAGCCGGCAGGAAACGCTGGCCGAAATGCGCGCGCGCATCGCCGAGGGACAGGAGGACGCGGCGCGGCGGCAGCGGGAACTGCCGCTCTTTGAGCAGCAGCGCCGCGAAATCCTGGGCGAGGTGCAGCAGGCGCAAAAGGAACGCGCCGAGGCGCAGGCGCGGCGCGGCGCGCTGGAGCAGTTGCAGCGGCGGGTGCAGGGCGGCGGCAAGCGGGGCGACTGGCTGCGCCGGCAGCGCATCGACGAGCGCCATCCCTTGTGGCAGTCGCTGCACGTCGAGGCGGGCTGGGAGGACGCCGTCGAGGCGGTGCTGCGCGAGCGCCTGAACGCCCTGGTCGCCGAGACGGCCGATCCGGCGTGGAGCCGCGACCGTCCCGAAGCCAAGCTGACGCTGCTGCTGCCGCGCGACGCCGCCGCCCGGCCCGGCGGCGACAGCCTGCGCGCGCGCGTCCGCTGCGACGACGCGCGCTTTTCGGCGGTGCTCGACGATTGGCTGGAGCAGGTCTTGACCGCGCCGGACCTCGCCGCCGCGCTGGCCCGCCGCGAAAGCCTGCCCGCCGGCGCGTGCTGCGTGACCCCGGACGGCGACGTGGCGACCCGGCAGGGCGTGACGCTGTTCGCGCCGGACGCCGCCGAGCACGGCCTGCTCGAACGGCAGCGCGAGATCGAGAAACTCGGCGAGAGCATCGCCGCGCTCGACGAGCGGGTCGAACAGGAACAGGCGCGGCTCTCCGAAATCGAAACGCGCCTGTCCGACGCCCGCAACGCCCTGGAAGAAGCCAGCGTGGAACTCGACGCCTGGAAGGAGCAGGCGCACGACATCGAGGTCGAAGCGCTGAAGCTGGGGCAGATGCTGGCGCGTTTCCGCGAACGGCAGGCGCAGATCGACGCCAGCCTGGAAGACATGGCGGCCGAGGAAGAAGCGGAGAACGAGCGCCTGTTCGCCGCCGAGGAAGCGATCGCGGCGCAGGACGAACAGATCCGCGCACTGCAAGGAACGCTGGACGAGGCGCGGGTCCGGCTGGAACACGCCGAGCGCGCCTTGCGCGACGAGCGCGAGCGGGTTCATCGAGCCGAAATCGAGCTGCTCGACGCGCAAAACAAGCAACGCGAATGCCAGGGCAAGATCGGGGAAATCGCCAACAACGACGCCCTCGCGCGCCAGCAGATCGCGCGCATCGTCGAGGAATTGGCGCGCTGCGAGGAGAACGCGGCGGCCATGCAGGCCGAGGATCTCGAACCGCTCTTGCAGGCGGCGCTCGAACGGCAGGTAGCTTGCGGGCATGCGCTGGCGGCCGCGCGCGACGCGATGGAGACGGCTGCCGACGACTTGCGCAACCTGGATGGGCGGCGCATGAAGATCGAGCAGGGGCTCGATCCGATGCGCGAGAAGATCGGCGAAGCCAGGCTCAAGGAACAGGCCGCGGCGCTTGCCGTCGAACAGCTCGCCGCGCAGCTCGCGGAAGCCAAGGCGGACGAGGCCGGCCTCGCGCCGGAACTGGCGGGGGCGCGGCCCGGCCCCTTGCAGAGCGCGATTGCCGGCTTGCAGCGTTCGCTCGACGCCTTGGGCGCGGTGAACCTCGCGGCGCTCGACGAGCTCGAAACGGCGCGCGAGCGCAAGGGGTTTCTCGACGCGCAGTCGGAGGATCTCACGCAGGCCATGGAAACGCTGGAGAACGCCATCCGCCGCATCGACCGCGAGACGCGCGAACTCTTGCAGTCGACCTTTGACGCGGTCAACAAGAATTTCGGCGAACTGTTCCCGATCCTCTTCGGCGGCGGCGAGGCGCGGCTGATCATGACCGGCGAGGAAATCCTCGACGCCGGCCTGCAGGTCATGGCGCAGCCTCCGGGAAAGAAGAATTCGACGATCCACCTGCTGTCCGGCGGCGAAAAGGCGCTGACCGCGATCGCCCTGGTGTTCTCGATGTTCCAGCTCAATCCGGCGCCGTTCTGCCTGCTTGACGAAGTGGACGCGCCGCTGGACGATACCAATACGGAACGTTTTTGCGCCCTGGTGCGGCGCATGGCGGCCAACACGCAGTTCCTGTTCATCAGCCACAACAAGATCGCCATGGAAATGGCGCAGCAACTGGTGGGAGTCACGATGCAGGAATCCGGCGTGTCGCGCATCGTCGAGGTCGATATGGAAGAGGCGCTGCGCATGCGCGAGCAGATCGTTTAGGACAAGAGATGACCGAATTGCAGATGGGTTTGATCGCCTTGGGCATCGTCGCCGTGGCCGGCGTGCTGGCCTACAACAAATGGCAGGAAGCGCGCCAGCGCCGGCAGGCGGAAGGCGTGCTGGAAGCTGGCCACCGCGACGTGCTGCTCGAAGGCGGGGCGGCCAAGGCCGGGCACGGGCAGGGCAGGGAACCGGCGGTGGCTTCTCCCTTCGCGGGCGATTCCGGCGCGGACGCCGCGCGCGTCGAACCCGTGCTGCACTCCGAGCCGGAACAGGAAGCGCCGGAACCGGAATTGCCGCTATCGCCGATGTTGCCGGAATCGGCGCTATCGTCAGAGTCGTCGGCGCGGGCGGCGGCTTCCCCCGAAGCGGCCGGCGGGGGCGAACCGGCGGAAGACCTCTATCTCCTCTCCCCGCTGGTCGATTTCATCGTCGGCATCGACGCGGTCGAAGCGGTGCCGGCGCGGCAGATCGTCGACGCGCCGCGCGCCGCGCTGGCCCGCGTGCGCAAGCCGGTGCGCTGGATCGGCTATGACCCGGCGTGCGGCGAATGGCAATTGATTTCGCAATCGACCCCGCAGTCGATCTCGCCGTCGACCCCGCCGGAGGCTTCCAGGCCGCCGGGCGAGTACCGGCATATCCGCGCCGGCCTGCAACTGGTCGATCGCCAGGGAGCGGTCAGCGAAGACGAGCTGGCGATCTTCGCCACGGCGATGCAGGAACTGGCCGACCAACTGACCGGCGTCGCCGATATTCCCTCGCGGCAAGGCGCGTTCGAGGCGGCGCTGGCGCTCGATCGATTCTGCGCCAACGTCGATGTCCAGATCGGCATCAACGTGATCAGCCAGGGGCAGGTATTCCTGGGCACCAAGCTGCGGGCCTTGGCCGAGTCGGCCGGGATGGTGATCGACGAAGGCCGTTTCGTCTATCGCGACAACGACGGCAACGTGCTTTTCGTGCTGCTGAACCAGGAAACGCCGGGATTTTCGGTCGAGACGGTGCGCACCATGAGCACCAAGGGCCTGACCTTCCTGCTCGACGTGCCCTGCGTGGCGAACGGCGAGCGGGTGTTCAACCGGATGATCGACCTGGCGCGGCAATTCGCCGACGTGCTGCACGGCGCGCTGGTCGACGACAATCGCCATCCGCTGTCCACAGCGGCGCTCGACCCGATCCGCCAGCAGATCAACCAGTACCAGGCGATGCTGGCGGCCCGGCAGTTGCCAGCCGGCAGCCCGCTGACGCGGCGGCTGTTCGCGTGATCGGAGGACAGAAATCAGAGGACAGAAGACAGATGACGGAAGACAGTAATATTTGCGGGCGCGAAGCGCCCGGTGGCTGGACCGTCCTCTGTCCTCAGACATGCGGGCCGAAATCAGGCGGCGCGATCACCGTTGGATTCCGGCTTGCGCCGGGAAGGCCGGTTGGGTTTGGGGTTCCTGGGAGCGCGGGGCTTCTGCCCCGCAACAGCGGAACCGTCGCTGTTTTCACGCACACCGGTCGATTTTACGTTCATGGAGAGAGTGCGATGGCCTTGGGGAGCGGCGGGGCACCCGCCCCGCTTTTGATCCGCGCCATGACACTGCCGCCGCTGTTGCGGGGCGGGTACCCCGCGCTCCCAGAGAAGATCGCAAACAGGTTTTCAGACGCGCGGGCCGAAATCGAGCGGCGCGACCACCGTTGGATTCCGGCTTGCGCCGGAATGACGATCAGAGGACAGATGACGGAAATCACAGGGCTATCGCCTGCGAGGATGTCGTAAGTAATTGAAAGGAATCGTTGATATTCAAGTTGTCATGACGAGTCCAGGGCAACCGCGTATGACTTTCAGAGAGCAGACAGGCCGGTGGGAGGCATTCGGCGGTTTTGTATCGGGATGGCCGGCTGGGTTTCCTGGGAGCGCGGGGCTTCTGCCCCGCAACAGCGGGAATGACACGACCACCGCCGTTGCGGGGAGATCGGGCGAGCGGCGTGTTGGGGCAT
>JAISQQ010000114.1 GCA_031274075.1 Accumulibacter sp. | reverse complement strand
GGCTCGCTTTCCAGCGCCAGGACGCCGAAGACGCATTCGTGTACGCGGTAGAGCGGTTCATTGCGGGCGAATCTTTCCAGGGCTTCCATGCCGAGGGCGAATTCGTTCAGGGCGAGGGCGCGTTTTCGGCCCAAGCCGCGTTTTTTGAGGCGGGCGAGATGCTCGCCCAGGGTGTATTCCGGGCCGTAGATGATGCGCAGGTATTCGCGGCCGCGGCATTTGACCGCCGGCTGCAACAGTTCCTTCCCTTTCGTGGCGATGAAGTCATAGGGTTTGACCACCATGCCTTCGCCGCCGGAGGCCGTCAATTCCTCCCACCATTTCACGCCTTCCGCAACCGAGTTCTCTTCCAGCGTATTCACGATCCTGCAGGGTGTCTCGATGAATATGGGATCGAAGTCCGTCATGTATTTTTTGATGGTTTCCAGATGGCTCGCGTGATTTTCGCCGTTCCATGCCCGGCCTTCCGTGGCGAGGATGTGGAAGGGCGCAATGCGGTAATCGTCGATTGACTTTACCTCCCAGCAATATCGTCGGTAAGCCTCCGTATAAAGCACGAGCGCCTCCTGCCGCGACAAGGTGGCGACCAGGAGGGCCGACAGATCGGCGTCCTGGCTCGACTGGCCGGGTTTGCCGGGTTTGGCCGGGGGATGCGCCTGTCTTGCGGATGCCGCGAGCCGGCGCACCGCCCTGGCGATTTCGGCGCCGGCGCGTTCAAGCCCCGACCGGCCCGAACGCCCGACGGCGGCGTATTGGTCGGAAAGCAATGCCTGCGCTTTGGCCGACCAGGGCATCAGCTCGACGTCCAGGCAGACCCAGTCGCTGTGCTGGTCTTTCCAGAACCCGGAATCCGCCAGCCTTTTGCCCAGCCGTTCCAGGATGACGGTTTCATTTTCGTCGTCATTGAAAAAGCTCCTGCCGGTACGGGTGTAGATCACGCCGATTTTTCCATCGCGGGTCCTGAACCTCTTCCTCGCCGTCTCCCGGTCTTTGCACAGGACAATGACCGCGCGCGAACCCATGTGTTTCTGCTCGCAAATGACCCGGGCGATTCCTCTCGTCTTGTAATAGTCGAAAGCTTCCAGCGGATATTCCAGATAGGATTCGAAACGGCTGGTTGCGCAGGGCGACATGGTGGGCGGCAGATAAATCAGCCAATGCGGATCGATCGCAAAACGGCTCATGACTTCAAGCGCGGCCATGGCGTTTTCTTCATTGATTTTGATGCTCTGCTTCAGGCGGGTCGAGAGGTAGCGCTGGTGCAGCACGTCGTCGACGCTCAACAGGTCGTCGTCCGAGAATTCCCTTGGATTCAGCGGCTTGACGCCCTTGTAGTATTCCCTTGCCGCCTCGACCTGCACGCTTTCGCGTTCAGGGTAGCGAAAAGCGGTCAGCCTGCCGCCGAAAACGCAGCCGGTATCTATGCCAACCGTATTGTTGACGCTTTGCACCTCGGGATTCGGCGTATGCCCATAGACGACGAGCGCCCGCCCTCGGTAATCGTTCGCCCATTGCAGGCGCACCGGCAGGCCGTATTCATCCGTCTCGCCGGTGGTTTCGCCAAACATGCAAAATTCCCTGACCCTGCCGGAACCCCGGCCCTGGAACTTCTCCTTGAGTCCGGCGTGGGCGACGACGAGACGGCCCTGGTCGAACACGTAATGACTGATGAGCGCCGCGAGAAAGGCTTTTACTTCGGCGCGAAATTCATCGCTCTCCAGGGCGAGTTCGGCAAGGGTCCGGTCCAGGCCGTGCGATGTTTGCACCTTCGCGCCTTTCAGGTATCTCAAGAGCTTGAAATCGTGGTTGCCGATCACGGCATGGGCGCTGCCCGCCTTGACCATGTTCATGACCAGGCGCAGCACCTTGACGTTTTCCGGCCCCCGGTCGCATAGATCGCCCAGGAAAACGGCTTTCCGCCCCTCGGGAGGCCGCGCGGAAAAATCCCGAGTATCCAGCGCATAGCCCAGTTTTTCCAGCAGGACGCACAGCTCATCGAAGCAGCCGTGAATATCGCCGATGATGTCGAACGGTCCGCTTTCTTCCTTTTTATTGTTCCACAGAGGCTTGCGGACGATTTCGACGGCATTGGCTTCCTCCTCGCCGTTGAGGACATAGACATAGCGAAAACCCTCTTTCTCGAGATGCCTGATGGAGCGCCGGAGCTGCTCGGACTGTCTTTTGACGACGTGGTCGCCAAAGTTTCTGTCGGCGCGCCGGGCGTTTCTCTCGATGCAGAGTCTTTCGGGCATGTCGAGCACGATGGCGACCGCGTGACAATCTTGTTCCCGCGCCAGCCGCAGGACATCTTCGCGCGCCTCCTTTTGCACATTGGTGGCGTCGATCACCGTCAACTTGCCAATCTCCAGCCTTTTGCCGGCAATGTAGAACAGCGACTCGAAAGCGCTGCGCGAGACGAGCTGATTGTTTTCGTCGTCCGAAACCAGACCCCGGAAAAAATCCGAGGAAAGGATTTCCGTCGTCTTGAAATGCTTGCGCGCAAAGCTCGACTTGCCGCTGCCGGAAGCGCCGACCAGCGCGACGACCGCCAGCTCCGGCAATTCGATTTTCAGGCTCATGCGCCCTCCCCTGCTTCAATCACGGAAAAACACGCCATTTGCGTTGGCGCGCCGAGTTTTTCATCCTGCTCGCCGATGTCGGAGAATTGCACCGAATAACGATAACGCTCGCCGACGCGCCCGGCCCAATCCCGGAATTCCCGGCGCGTCCATTCAAAGCGGTGATCGCTGTGGCGCAGGCCGTCGCCCAGATTCGGGTAGTTGTCGTTGTATTCGCGGTTGGGCGTGGTGACGATCGCGTGCCGGGGACGCGCGAATTCGAACAGCACACGCTCGAAGGCCGCGAGGCGCGGCAGTTCCAGATGCTCGATGACCTCGATGGCGCAGGCCGCGTCATAGCCGGCGAAACGGCTGTCCTTGTAGGTGAGTGAACCCTGGAAAATCGAAAGCTTCTGCTTTTGCCCATCGCTCAAGCGTTCATAGTGGATTCTTTCCTTCGCCTTTTCCAGAACCGAACACGCCACGTCCACCCCGGCTATCTTTTGCAGCGCGGGTTCTTTCAGCAAAAGAGACAGAAGGTGGCCCTCGCCGCAGCCGAGGTCAATCACGCTCCTCGCGCCGCAAGCCCGGATCTGGGCGATGACGCTCCCCAGGCGCTGCCGGTTCAGGCTCAGACGTTCCTCTTTCGCTTCCTCCAAAGGCACTTCTCCTTCTTCGGAAACTTCGTCGTCCGCCGCTCTCAGGCGGTCGAGCGCCAGATTGGCGAGCGAACGGTTCTTTATCAGATAGCGCCGGGTAATGAAGCCTTTTTCGGGATGATCCTTGAGCCACTCCTCGCCATGACGCAGCAATTTCTCGACTTCTTCCCGGTCGATCCAGTAGTGCTTTTTGCGGTCGAAAACAGGAATCAGCACATAAATATGATGCAGCAGATCAGCGAGCCTGACCCTGCCGCGGATCGTCAGATTGACATAGCGGCTTTCGCCCCAATCCGGGAATTCTTCATCGGCGACAAAACGCTCGAACTCGACCTCGTAACCCAAAGGCTCGAATACCCGCTTGAGCATTTCCGTGTCACTCTTGCAGGGCAACATGCTCAGGGTGGCGGACAAATCGAGTTTGGCGTCGGCCAATGCCTGGAATTCATCGCCGCGCCCGCTCATGGCCGTGCCGAATACCTTGGCAATGGCGACGCTCATGAAAGAGGACGACACATAGGGACGGTCATTCACATAATCGAAAAGTCCCGGCGAAGCAGCTCCCGAACCCGTCTTGCCCCTGACCAGGTCGATCGGATCGATCTCCAAGAGCAGCGCGACGGTCGTTTTTTCATCCGAAACTTCCGGGTAGAAAACGAAGGCGCGCCCGTAGCTCAATTCAAAAACCTGCGGCCTCGCCGGGTTCTTGTGCAACAGGAAACCAATGTCCGGCGTGTTTTCGCCGCTGCAACTGATCGTCAACAGCATGATTCAATGTCCTTCATGGATTTGTTCTCCGAAGCCGCCGGAATCCGTCAGCGACAGGCGTCATGGCCTTGGCTGTGTCATAGCTGCCCACCGGCATGAATACCGCCGTTTCGACCACGCCATGCGTCAGGGTCGGCGACGGGCCAGGCCGTCGGTGTTCAGGAGGGAGAATTTCATTGCGGGACAGCGTAATTTTGCAAACCGTGGATTATAGTCCAGATTCGTAGTCCAGATTCCGGATCACAAAGCTCAGGGATCGGATGTCGGATCAATTACCGGGCGCTTCGCGCTTGCAAATATTACGGCCCTCTGTCATCGGATTCGTTAGTGGTAAATCCACGCTTGCAAGCGCGTCTTTTCGTGATAACATGCGTTATAACACTGACCGCAAGGAGCATTTCATGCCGCAAGTTTTTCACACCAAGCAATTCAGGGCGGGCAACTCCGCCGCTGTCCGCATCCCCGCCGAGATGGCATTCCCGCCGCAAACGGCGCTCATCGTTATCCGGGACGGGAACCGAATCATCGTCGAACCCGAAACCCTGCAAGACGTTCCAGGACTTTTTGCCGCCCTGGGCAGGCATCACACCGGCAAACGCCCGGAATGCGTGGAAACCGAAAGAAACTGGAAATGATCAAATACTTGCTGGATACCAACATCTGCATTTATTTGATCGAGGAAATTCCCGATTCCGTTGTCAAACATTTTACAAACTGCAAATTCGGCGAAGTCGCGATCAGCACGGTCACATGGGGCGAAATCTGCTGCGGGCTGAATATTCACAACGGCCGGGATGAAATTGACGCCCTGTTTGCAAAAATTGTCGCGGAAAACTATAGCGTGGAAGCAGCCGAGATTTTTGGCAAGCTCTCACAGGATTACCCCGTCAGAAAAAGCACCCTGGACAGGATGATCGCGGCACATGCCTTATCCCTGAATGCCATTTTGGTGACCAACAACATCGCGGATTTCAGCGTCTATCAAGGCGCGGGTCTGAAAATTGAAAACTGGGTTGAATGAACTTGCGCATCATTGATAAAATCCGCGATGGCCGACCATGACACTGGCAATCATGCGGCCTTGTTTTTTTGCCTTGTATCGGGTATTGGCAACTGATGTCGGCGGGGTTTGCAGGCTGCGAATCTACCGCGGGCGCTAATTACTAATCTCCTCTGGATCAATATGCTCGCTGACGAAATACATAACGTCGCAGTTATCCGACAGGATGGTGCGTTGCGATACGCCGTTATAAATTCTCCATTCCGCAACATACGCGCCGGCCGCGTCTGAAAACAGACCACGAAACCGACAGTATTTTCGGCCATCGCCATCCTCGACGCACTTGCCGCCAAAATAGCGGACACCGTATTTTTCGGTGCTTTGGTGACGATTCCCCCAAGCGTTATACATGTTTGAGACATCCAGCTCATACGTCTTTCCCCGATGGGTGACGCGGATATGCTTGACATAGGAAAAAGGCAGGGAAAGGTCGGAACCAAAGGGCATCTGTCCGTTGATCAGGAGGACATAGCCCGCGTCGCTGCCGGAAACTTCAACTTCAAACAGGGAACGGTCAAAAACGTCCTCGACAATTTCAACCGCCACGCCGCTGGGCAAGACAAAGGACGCGGTTTGTTCCGCCTGCGCCGGAGTCAACAGGCTCCAAAGCCCCACCACCATCGACCCTACCGAAAAAAAATCCCGCCGCATTTCCCGCCTCCCACGCCATATGAACATCGATGGCATTGTCGCTCAACGCGGGCGGCAAAACCAGAATGACGGAGAGGTTTGACCAGAGTGCGAGCCTTTGGCCCACATTTACATCGTCATGACGCAATGGTTTGACGCGGATATCGATACCCGCGCATCCAACGCTTGCTTCCACAGAGATAGTGCGATGGCCCCGGGCGCTTCACGCCCGCGAGAATCACCGTCTTCCACCTTTTGTCATCGGATTCATCGCCGAAACCCGCGACGCCTCCGGCGAACTATAATAGGCGGTTTTCCATTCCGCCCGTCCGATCGCCGCCGTGCCCCAGCCCAGGCCGTCCCCCGCTCCCGCCTCCTTGCCGTTCCTTGCGCCCCCGGCCATGAAGGCGGGCGAGCGCGTTCAGTCGCCGCCCTTGGCGGGATCTGCCGACGCCTTGTTCGTGGCGCAACTGGCGGGCGGGCGCGAGGGCTTGCTGGCGGTGGTCGCCGCCAGCGCCGGCGACGCCCAGCGCCTGCTCGACGAGATTCCGTGGTTTGATTCCGATCTGCGCGTGCGCCTGCTGCCGGACTGGGAAACGCTGCCCTACGACAGTTTTTCGCCGCACCACGACCTCGTTTCCGAACGGCTGGCGACGCTGTACAGCGTCATGCGCGGCGAGTGCGACGTGCTGCTGGTTCCGGCCTCGACCGCCGCCTACCGCTTCGCGCCGCCGTCGTACCTGGCGGCCTACACCTTTTTCCTGGAAAAGGGCGAAACGCTCGACGCCGAATCCTTCCGCGCCCAGTTGACCCTGGCCGGCTACACGCACGTTTCCAACGTCGTCTCGCCGGGCGAATACTCGATCCGCGGCGGTCTCATCGACCTTTACCCGATGGGCTCGCCGCTGCCCTACCGCATCGACCTGTTCGACGACGAGATCGAGAACATCAAGACCTTCGACGTCGATACGCAGCGCACGCTTTATCCGGTGCCGGAAATCCGCCTGCTGCCGGCGCGCGAATTCCCGATGGACGAGAAAGGGCGCGCGCACTTCCGCCAGCGCTTCCGCGAGGCGTTCGAGGGCGACCCGGCGAAATCCGGCGTCTACAAGGACGTGTCGAACGGCATTCCGCCCGCCGGCATCGAATACTGGCTGCCGCTCTTCTTCGACGCCACGGCGACGCTGTTCGACTACCTGCCGAAGGCGGCTTCGCTCTGCCTGCTCGGCGACGTTCCAGCGGCGCTGCGGGATTTCTGGCGCGACGCCCGCTCGCGCTACGAGATGCTCTCCGGCGAAAAGAGCCGTCCCTTGCTGGCGCCGGGCGAGCTTTTTCTCGACGAGGAGGCGTTTTTCACCGCCGCCAGGTCCTATGCGCGGATTTCGCTGAGCCAGGGCAACGGCGGCCCGGCCGCCGCCGTCCCGCCGGTCGCCGTCGACCGCCGCGCCGAAGACCCGCTCGCCCGGCTCAAATCGTTCATCGACGCCTTTTCCGGGCGCATCCTGCTGCTCGCCGAATCGCCCGGCCGCCGCGAAACGCTCGCCGGTCTGTTCGCCGAATACGGCCTCAAGCCCGACGCCAGCGCCGGCCTCGCCGGATTCCTTTCCGGTGACAGCCGGCTCGCGCTCGGCGTCTCCCCCCTCCATGCCGGTTTCGTGTGCGAGCGCGTCGCCTTCGTCACCGAAACCGAACTCTACGCCGACAGCCCTTCGCGCCGCAGCCGCCAGGCGGAGCGGAAAAAAGCCTCGCTCGACAACTGGCTGCGCGACCTGACCGAACTCAAGGTCGGCGATCCGGTGGTGCACGAGCAGCACGGCATCGGCCGCTACCACGGCCTGATCCACATGAACCTCGGCGAGGGCGAGACGGAATTCCTCGAACTTTGCTACGCCAACGACACCAAGCTCTACGTCCCGGTCTCGCAACTGCACGTCATTTCGCGCTATTCCGGCGCCGATCCCGACGCCGCGCCGCTGCATACGCTCGGCTCGCAGCAATGGGAAAAGGCCAAGAAAAAAGCGGCGCTGCAGGCGCGCGACACCGCCGCCGAACTGCTCGCGCTCTATGCCCGCCGCGCCGCGCGGCAGGGCCATGCCTTCGAGTTCACCGCGCGCGACTACGACGCTTTCGCCGATGGTTTCGGTTTCGAGGAAACGCCGGACCAGGCCGCCGCCATCGCCGCGGTCATCGACGACATGAAATCCGGCAAGCCGATGGACCGCCTGGTCTGCGGCGACGTCGGCTTCGGCAAGACTGAGGTCGCGCTGCGCGCCGCTTTCTGCGCGGTGGCCGGCGGCAGGCAGGTCGCCGTGCTGTGCCCGACCACCCTGCTTTGCGAACAGCACTTCCAGACCTTCAGCGACCGTTTCGCCGACTGGCCGGTGCGCATCGCCGAGCTGTCGCGCTTCCGGACCGCCAGGGAAACGACGCAGGCCTTGCGGGAACTGGCCGAGGGTAAGCTTGACATCGTCATCGGCACGCACCGGCTGCTGCAAAAGGACATCCGCTTCGACCGCCTGGGTCTGGTGGTCATCGACGAGGAACATCGCTTCGGCGTGCGCCAGAAGGAAGTGCTGAAAGCGCTGCGCGCCGAGGTCGACGTGCTGACGCTCACCGCCACGCCGATCCCGCGCACGCTCGGCATGTCGCTCGAAGGACTGCGCGACTTTTCGGTGATCGCCACCGCGCCGCAGAAACG
>JAISQQ010000470.1 GCA_031274075.1 Accumulibacter sp. | reverse complement strand
ACCCCCTACCTGAACGAAGAATGGCTCCCCACCAGCAGCCCCTACGAATGGCAAGCCAAGCCGGGCTCGGACGCCGAAGGCAAGATGGATTTACTCTCCGTATTGATCCACGAATACGGCCACGTCCTGGGCCTCGAACATTCCAGCGACCCCCACGACTTCATGGCGACCACCCTGCAACCCGGCCAGCGCAAACTGCCCAGCGCGGAGGAACTGCAACAAATGGCCGATCTCGTCGCCGCCCTGAAAGGCGAGATGGGGCTGGCTTCCGCCTCCACCCCGCAGCAACCCAACACCCCGCTCCCCACCGCTCCCCTGCCCGCCAGCGTCGGCCTCGCCGCCTTCCTCGCCGCCCGGCAACGCCTGGCGGAACCGTCTCGATGACACGACGACACGGTTTCATACCCTTTTTGCCTTCATCGCTTCGCCTCTGCGTGAACGGCAATTGCTGCTGCCTCTATTCAAGGACGCAAAACTCCGGGGGTATGGCAGAGGACAGAAGACGGAAGGCGGAAGACCGTGGTTTTTTCCAGGGATCACACCGGCTTCCAGCCGTCGATGACCAGGCTGCGGAAACCAAGAAAATTACGCATGCGGATGGTCAGCGAATCGCTATCGGACAGGCTGGCGGGCACATACAGCGTCACGCCCTGGCTGTCCTGCCGGATGTAGCCGAAGGATTTTTCCGGTTTGCCGAAACGGACTGCTGGGCATTCAGTCATGCGGAAACAGCAGCCGCGTATCGTGTAGGGAAGGTCGATGAACACCGGCGACTGTTTTTCCTCGACAAAGGCCAAGGCTTCTTCGGAAAACGCAATCAAGAATTTCTCCCGGTTTGGCGGGCGTGGCTACGTGGATATGTGGCTACGTGGATGCGTGGATACGCGGATACGGCGAGCAGTAAAAAAATAGCCGGAAACCGCGCTTTTTCCAAATGTCCTTGAGAAAGGAAGGCCAGCGCCTTCAGCGGCTTTCGTCATCCCGCCGCGGCGGATCCGCTTTCCCGCTTTTCGTTGTGCCTGTCGTGTCCGTTGTGGTAAAAAATGCCTTCTCGATAGCCGGAGAACATCCGTGGCCGAACCCCTTTCCCGCGCCGGTCGCGTCACCCTGATCGGCGCCGGGCCGGGCGACGCCGAACTGATCACGCTCAAGGGCGCGCGTCTGCTCGGGCAGGCCGATACCGTGGTTTACGACAATCTCGTCGGGCAGGACATCCTGAACATGGCCCGGCCCGGCGCGGAACGCGTTTTCGTCGGCAAGACGGCCGGACACCACATCTTGCCGCAGGAGGAAATCTGCCGGCTCCTGGTGGATAAGGCCCGCGAAGGCAAATTCGTCGCGCGCCTGAAAGGCGGCGATCCCTTGGTATTCGGACGCGGCGGCGAGGAGATCGAAGCCTTGCTGGCCGCTGGCGTGGCGGTGGAAATCGTCCCCGGCGTCACCGCCGCGCTCGGCGCCCAGGCACGGGGGAAGGCATGGGACTGGGCTTGTCGCTGGTCGAGCGCATTTGCGCCCGGCAAGGCTGGACGGTCTCGCTCTCCGGTGGGGTGGAGGGCGGAAGCTGTTTCAGGGTGTCCTTGGCTCCGCGGGACGTTTGACGATTTTTTCACATGCTTTTGACAGTTCCTTGATGTCCGGCGCTTTAGCGTGGCGGGCGTGCCTTTTAGCGGACGCGCCGCCATGTCCAATATCTCCAATATCTCCAAGCCCCATGCCGTCGAACTCGATTTTTCCCGCAAATACGACCTGGCGCACGCCCGGCAATACCTGCACAAGCATCGGCACGGCCTGGCCCGGCGTTTGTCCCACTGGCGCGACGCGCAGATCGCGCGCCGTGCCCTGGAACTGGCGGACGAACCCGGTCTGATCCTGGATTTGCCCTGCGGCGCGGGACGTTTCTGGCCTATGCTCTGCGAGCGGCCCGAGCGGGTCATCCTCGCCGCCGACCGCTCCGCCGACATGATCGCCACCGCGCGCGCGGCGCAGCCGCCCGAGGTCGTGGCGCGCGTGAACGCCTTCCAGACCTCGGCGTTTGCCATCGACCTGGGCGACGACGCGGTGGACTGCGTCTTCTGCATTCGCTTGCTGCATCACGTCGAATCGTCCGAACACCGCCTGATGATCCTGCGCGAATTCCATCGCGTCAGCCGCGACACGGTGATTCTCTCGCTCTGGGTCGATGGCAACTACAAGGCATGGCAGCGCCGCCGCCTGGAACGGCGGCGCGCGGCGGAAGGCCGGACGGCGCGCAACCAGAACCGCTTCGTCGTCGCCCGCGCGCTCGCCGAGGCGGAATTCGGGCAAGCCGGTTTCCGCGTGCTTGGCCATCTGGACTTTCTCCCCGGCTACGCCCTGTGGTGTACCTACATCTTGCGCAAGGCGGCTTGAACCGTGGGCGCGCCGGCATTGGACGACAGCCGCTTGTCGTTATTCCTGTCCCCATCCCTATCCTCCGCGCCGCCGGACCCGGCGGAATTCGAGCGCTGGTGGCATCGCCAGGGCGTCTGGGTCGAAGCGCCCAACCTGCGCCGGCACGGCGAAAGCGGCGTGCAGATTCTGGCGCCGCGCGCCCCGGCCCAAGCGCCGCTGTACTGCAAGCGGCAGACCGGGCACCTCTATCGGAGCCTGCGGCACCCCTTCGGACGTCCCACCATCCTGCGCGAATTGCAAGCCTACCGCGCCTTGGCCCGCCTCGGCGTCGGGACGCCGCGCCTGATCTACGGCGGCGCCCGCCGGCAGAACGGGCAATGGCGGGCGCTGCTGGTCACCGAAGCGCTGCAAGGCTTCGTCAGCCTGGAACAGTGGTATGCCAGCCGCGCCGACGCCGCGCTGACCCGCGCCATGCTGCAAGAACTGGCGAGCACCCTGGCGCGCCTGCACCGGGCGGGCTGGCAGCACGGCTGCTGCTATCCCAAACACATCTTCGTCAAGGCCCGGATCGGCGAAAGCGAAACGCCGCGAGTCGAAATCGCCCTGATCGACCTGGAAAAAAGCCGCCGCCGCTTGTGGGCCAGTAATGCCACCAGACACGATCTGGACCAGTTGAGTCGACACCGCGGAAACATGCCGGAAGCCGACTTGGCGGTTTTTGACCAGGCTTACCGTTTGAATGTCCAAGGCATTTTCGGCTCGAGTATCGACCCATTTCATCGCCTGGACCTCGACACAGGCACAAGGGCGTCGGTCTTCGGCCTGCCTGGGCGTTGATTACGCACCGTAGGGCGGGAAAGCGCAGCGCCTCCCGCCGGTCGTTCTCTCCGGCGGCGCAGCCGCCGCTCATCGTATTCGATGGCCTTTGAATCGTGCGGCGCGTTGCGCCGTAAAAAGTACCGGGTTTGGAATTCCTGGGAGCGCGGGGCTTCCGCCCCACAACAGCGGTGGTCGCGTGATTTACCGCTGTTGCGGGGCGGAAGCCCCGCGCTCCCAGGTTCCGGAGGCCCGGCGATCGGGTTCATTCCTTCATGCGCGATGGAAGGTCTTTTCCCGCCACATAAGGACCTGAATATAAAAGATTCCTGGCGACTGATTACGACATTTGCGTAGGCGACAACCCTGTCTGATCCCTGACACCTGCCCCCTGACACCTGACATCTGCCCCCTGACACCCGATAGCTATACAATCGCCGCCATGATTTTCCGCAAGGAGAGGCGATGGTTAGCGACGAGGCGAAGCGGGCGCATGCGGAGCGGATGATCGCCGAGGCGATCCGCGGCCGCCGGCAGCGCGAGCTAGGGTACCGGGAACAGGCTTTGAAGCTCTATCCGTGGATCTGCGGCCGTTGCGCCCGCGAATTCACGCGCGAGAACCTGCACCAATTGACCGTGCATCACCGCGATCACGACCACGACAATAATCCCAAGGACGGCAGCAACTGGGAGCTGCTGTGCCTTTACTGCCACGACAACGAGCACGCGCGGCGGCTCGACGCCGAGGCGGCGCGCCAGGCCGGCGCGACGGACGGCGGGAAGGGCGGCGCGCGGGCGACGTCGCAGCCCTTCGCCAATCTCAAGGAACTGCTCGGCAAGGGCGGCGGCTGAACGGCCACTCCGGGCGGTGGCCATCCCGCGCGGCGGATCAGCGGCGGATCAGTGGCGGCGCCGCCATCCCGGGGAACCTGGGCCACTCCACCGCGTCGAGCATGTTCTTGACCACCAGCCCGAGTTCGGTGTCGCCCTCGACGCTCAAGGCGCGCTTGAAGAACAGCGTGTCCGGGTCTTCCTGGCGCGCGGCGATTTGCAGGAAGGCGGAGAGATTGGCGCGGAACGCGAGGTCGGGCGCGTCAGGAACGGAAAACAGCGGACGGAAGCGGCCGTCGCGGAAGGTGAACGCGGCGCGGCAGCCGGTATCGAGCACGTCGATCAGGAAGCTGCGGTTTTCCAGCAGGGCCAGATTCTCCCCGGGCAGCAGCCCCATCCGGACCACGGCGTTGAAGCCGGCGGCCAGCGCCACGGCGTGCGGCCATTGCGGCAGCCGGGCGCCGACGCGGGCGACCAGCGAAGGCAGCGCGAAGCCGGGAATGGTAAACGCTTTGCAAAATCCGTCGGCCATGATCATTCTCCTTTCGTGTCGCGTCGCGTCCGTTCATGAACCTGTTTCGCCCCCAGCGCACAGACGCGGGCCGCCCGGGCCGCCGGACGGTGGGATGGCCGAAACGCGATCCCGGCGATCCCGCAAATTTTGATCGTGGTCTGACCCTATTACAATCGCCGCAAGGATCGTTGCCACGTGGCCGGGATGATCCGAAAATCCGGTGAACGTAGTCTTGTTTTCAACATCGGCGAAACTCATGAGACTTCTCCTGGTGACAATTCCAACTCAACGATCCCGATAAACCGGCATGTCGATCCTGTATTGCTCAAGCAAGACCGGATCGGCAACGTCGAGAATACTGGCGTAAACAAGCGTCGCTCCCTTCGCCTCGTCGGCGTCAAAGCAGCGGTCGATCAGCGAAATGACGAGCTTCGTGTAGCCCTCCGCGCCCTTTTCCGTTGCTTCGCGCATGGCCAAATCTACTGAGCTACTGAAGGGCGGCAAATCGTTGAGGTCTGGAAAGAACTCCCCTCCTGCAGCGGAACGGCGGTACAGCCACAGAAGATCGGGGGGTATGCGCTCTTCGATCGGCTTGGCCGCTGGCCGGCGAAGAGCTTCCGGACGACCTTCCATCTCCGCGTACCTTCCTAAAAAGCCCACGGCCGTCAGCGGCATCGCCACGCCCGGCGGTACATTTCTCGCTCCGGCCAGCACCGCCTGGTCGGCAAGCAGTTGGCGCTCGTTCCAGCGAACAATGCCGCGAATCTGCGGCGCCGGCTTCCGTATGAGGACAAGGTTTATCCAGGGGCTGGCAACCCGGCAGTCGTTGTGCACGCCTCCCATGATTGGCAGCACCGGGACGTTGAAAGCGTCTCCCATGGCGTAACGCCAGTGCACGAATTGAAGCAGGGAGCGCTCATCAAATGCGGCGCGTCTCATGCTGTCCAGTCTTTCCAAGCCTTTCATGCCTCCAGCGACTTTTATGCAGAGCTTGTCCCGGTTCAGCCGGGTCGCGACGTGCTCCGTCACGGCGGTCACGAAAGCGCGAAAATGCGGGCGGTCATCGCGTATCTTGTCCGCGGAGCGCACGATCCCGGCGCTGGACTCTGCCATGATCTCGATCGGCACCGTATCGACGGGGCACGATGAAGCGTCCCCGGCGGTACTTGTGCTGGCCACCATCACAGCGGCCATGAAAAGAAAAAAGCGAAGCATTGGCGCCTCCCATGAATCATGAATGATCTCCCGGCGCCCGGCCTGCCCAAGCGCCCACTGGCCCACTGTGAATGATCGGGGCCAGCCCCCGGCCGATTCCGCTACCCATGTGCCACGGCTGGACCCTTCCCTATCCGGACGGGTGTGACGCATGTCGCCTGGCTCCCATCACTTGCCATCACTTGCCGCAAGATACCCCGCGCCCGGAATAAAGGCCAGCTACGATACGGAACGTAAGCGCGCGGAAGCGGACGCTCACGGTGCTTGCCGCGCCGTTTGCTGGCGCGCGACGATGCCGGCCTCGCCGAACCAGTAGCCATTGACGAATCCTTCCGTCGCCCACGCCGGGTCCGCGGGAGGGGGAGCGTCGCCCCGGCGGGCGGCGTCGAAGGCGGCGACGATTTCCGCCGTGTATCGCGGCTGCGGGCTGATGCGCGCGACGTCGATGCCCATCGCGCGCATGTCCGGGATTTCGGCCAGCAGGTTGCAGGTTTGCGCCGACATCGTCTGGATGCCGTTGATCGCCAGGAAGGGCTGCCCTTCGCGGGTTTTCAGCGTCATCGCTTCGGGATGTTCCAGGCAACGAAACTGGCAGTCGTCCTTGTTCAGGCCGTAATGGCGGGCGGTGAAGCAGCGCGCGGAAAAGGCCAGCGGCAGTTTGCCGAAGGCGAAGACTTCCGTCTCCACGCCTTCGGGGCGGGCGCGGTGCAGCGCCGCGACGAGATCGCGCGCGCTTTCGAGCGGCGGCACCCAGCGGCGCATGCCGTAGCGATGGAAGACGGCCAGCGTCGCGGCGTTGTAGATGTTGAGGTGCGGCCCGGCGACGAACGGCCGGCCGGCGGCGATGCTGACCGCGCCGAGGTCGTTGGCTTCGAGCGCGCAACCGCGCAGATTGGTAGATTCGTTGGCCGATTCGTTGACCGATCCGCCGGTGAGCTGGCGCAGCGTCTTCAGGTCGCTTTCCGATTCGAGCAGCGCCTGCGCCGAGATGACGACTTCCTTGCCGGCGTCGGCGAGGCGCCGCGCCAGCGCGATCCAGTCGGCGGCGCGCAACTGCTGCCGGCGCGAACAGACGACTTCGCCGACGTAGACGATGTCGAGCGCCGGAATGCGCGCCATCTCGGCGTAGAACTCGATCACTTTTTCCCTGGGCCAGAAAAAGAGCAGGGGGCCGAGCGCGAGCTTCACCGGCTCACCTCCACGGGCGGTCGTAGGCGCCGAGCGTGACCTGGGCGCCCTCCGCGAGCTTGCCGAGTTCGGCCCGCCACGCCGGCCTGACGGTGAAGCCTTCCGGCCCCTCGCCGAGCGCGTCGAGCGCGGCGCGCCAGGTGCGCGTCGCCTGCGCCACGTAGGCGGGACTGCGCTGGCGGCCCTCGATCTTGACCGCCGCGACGCCGATGCGGGCGATTTCCGGCAGCAGCTCGAGCGCGTTCAGGCTGACCGGCTCTTCCAGCGCGTAGTACGTGGCCCCGTTCACCTCGAAGCGGCCCTTGCACAGCGTCGGGTAGCCGGCCGGCTCGCGATCGTCGTAGCGGTCGATCAGGATGCCGTTCAGCCGGGTGTCCATCCGCCCGGGCTTTTTCTCCCATTTGACGAACCGGGCCGGCGAACACGCGCCCAGGGTGTTCGGCGATTCGCCGGTGGCGTAGGAAGAAAGCCAGCAGCGGCCCTCGTTCATCACACACAGGCTGCCGAAGCAGAAGACTTCGATCTCGGCCAGGGTGTTGCGGATCACCCGCTCGACCTGCGCGAGCGTCAATACGCGCGGCAGCACCGCGCGCCGGACGCCGAATTCGCGGCAGGCGAAGTTGACCGCTTCGTAGCTGGTCGCCGAGCCTTGCACGGAAAGGTGCAGGCGCAGGCCGGGATGGCGGCTTCGAGCGTAGTCGAGCAGCCCGACGTCGGCAAGGATGACGGCGTCGGCGCCAAGATCGGCGGCGCCGTCGATGGCGGCATGCCAATCCGCCTCGCGCCCCGGCTGGGGAAAGGTATTGATCGCCAGCAGCACATGCCGGCCGCGGGCATGCGCATACGCGACGCCCTCGACCATCGCCTTGCGGTCGAAATTCAGGCCGGCGAAATTACGCGCGTTGGTGTCGTTCCTGTAGCCGAAATAAACGGTATCCGCGCCGTTATCGACCGCCGCCTTCAACGCCGGCAAACTGCCGGCCGGGCAGACCAGTTCGGGAATTTTGCAGTGCGGCATGCTGAACCTCGAAAAACGAAGCGGCAAGTATACCGGGCAGGGCGGGAAGCGTGATTATTTCGTTCGTGGATCAGGGTCATCGCATGATTTCCATGAATCGACCGGTGCGCGGAAATGGCGGCGGTTGCCGGGTGCTTCGCGCCCGCAAGAATGCTGACACCTGATCCCTGATCCCTGACACGTAGGGCGGGAAAGCGTAGCGCCTCCCGCCGATCCTTTTCACGGCGCGACGCGGCGCACGATTCAAGAGCCGCCGAAGACGATAAGCGGCGGCAATACCGCTGGAAAGAACGACTTCCACCAACGTGTTCGACGAACAACACCGCCTGCGTGTGCCACGGCGAAGAAGTTGACGCGGGTTTCGAGAGAAGAGAGAGCGGAACAGGGGCGAATCGGGCACGTCATGGCCTCTTGGCTGCCGACTGGCGGCACACGCAGAACGGCCGGAAGCCCGCGCGCCATGCGGAACCCGCAAAAGAAAACGCCCAACCGGGAACGGTTGGGCGTCAATGACTGGTGGCCAGGGGCAGAATCGAACTGCCGACACGCGGATTTTCAGTCCGCTGCTCTACCAACTGAGCTACCTGGCCAATGAAGTCGCCCATTATAGTAAGCCATCGGGTTTACGTCAAAATTTCAGCGCCTTTTATATGTAACGCCCTTGTCGCGGCCGGTTTGAGCGGACGCCGCACAATTGCCCGCGGGTAAAGTAGAATGGCCGCCGATCGACTACTTATGTTTGTGCGGCCGGACGGGATTGAAAGACTGGGAGAAAATCTGCGCGATGAGTACTGAAGATGGAGACGTGTTGTTCCGCCTTTCGGAAACGCTGGCGTCGCGGCGAAACGCCGATCCTGAAAAATCCTATACCGCCAGGCTGTTCGCCAAGGGGCCCGATTCGATACTGAAAAAGATCGGCGAGGAGGGCGCGGAGTTGATCATGGCGGCCAAGGATGGCGAACGCGCGAACATCGTTCATGAGTCGGCCGATCTGATTTATCACATAATGGCGTTGTTGAGCTTCTACGGTATGGGCGCTGGCGAGGTGCTCGGCGAGCTGCGGCGCCGCGAGGGCACGTCGGGTATCGACGAGAAAAAGTCGCGCGTTGCCCAATAAGAGGGGAATGAATCAATGGAAAATTGCCTGTTCTGCAAGATCGCGCGCGGTGAGATACCCTCGCGCAAGGTGTACGAGGATGATCTGCTGCTCGCCTTCCACGATATCAACCCGGCGCGGCCGATGCATCTGCTGGTCGTGCCGAAGCGCCATATCGTCTCGCTACAGACGGTGACCGCCGACGACGAGCCGGTGCTGGGCCGCATGCTGGCGGTGGCCAGGCGACTGGCCGAGGAGAACGGCAGCCCGGACGGGTTCCGGCTGATCATCAACAATGGCCGGATCGGCGGGCAGGAAGTCCCTCATCTGCACGCGCACGTCGTGGGCGGAACCGAACCGGTCGGTTCGATGCTCAAGCGAAATTAAGGAGAAAGCTCATGGGAAGTTTCAGTATCTGGCAATGGCTGGTCGTCTTGCTGATCGTGGTGCTGGTGTTCGGCACCAAGAAATTGCGCCATATCGGCGAGGATCTTGGCAGCGCCGTCAAGGGGTTCAAGGAAGGCATGCGCGACGGCACGGCGGGGGATCAAGCGGCCGACGGCTCGGCGCAGCGGATTGCCGACGGGCAGGCCATAGAAGGCGAAGTCAAGGACAAGGTCAAGTCGTGAGGCGCGCGGCCGGGCCGCCTTGCCCGGAATATCCGTCCGCCCGTTGGCGCACTCCGGGTTCATTGCCATGTTCGACATCGGTTTTTCGGAACTGATCGTCATCGGCGTCGTCGCGCTGGTGGTGATCGGGCCGGAACGCTTGCCCAAGGTGGCGCGCACCACCGGCCTGCTGCTCGGACGGCTGCAGCGCTACGTCAACGACGTCAAGGCGGACATCGGCCGCGAAATGCAACTGGAGGAACTGAAAAAGCTGCAGGCCGAAGTGCGGCAGACGGCGCGCGATTTCGAACGCAGCGTCAGCAACGAAGTCCAGGCGATCGAACACGGCGTCGGACAGACCGTCGCTTCGCTCAAGGCCGATATCCAGGGGGCCGCGCCATCGTCCAGCGCCGCTCCGGCGCTAGAGGAATCGGAGGAACCGGAGGACGAAACGCCAGCCAATGAACAAGCGCCCGCGCGGGACGAGGTCTCGCCGCCCGCGGCCAAAGAGTAGTGGAACCCATGGATCTGCCGGAAGAATCGTTTCTTTCCCACCTCATCGAGCTGCGCAATCGCTTGATCCGCGCCCTGCTGTCGATCCTGGCCGTCTTCCTCTGCCTGTTCCCCTGGGCCAAGGATTTATATTCCCTGCTGGCGCAGCCGCTGTTGGCCAAGCTGCCGAGCGGCGGCCAGATGATCGCTACCGACGTGGTCGGCGTTTTCCTGGTGCCGATGAAGGTAGCGCTGATGGTGTCCTTCCTCATCGCCCTGCCCTACGTCCTCTACCAGGTCTGGGCTTTCGTCGCGCCGGGGCTTTACGTGCATGAGAAACGCCTGGCCCTGCCGCTGGTGCTGGTGAGTGTGTTTCTTTTCTTCCTCGGCATGGCTTTCGCGTTTTTCCTGGTATTTCCCACGGTGTTCGGTTTCATGGCCAGCATCGCGCCGGAAGGCGTGGCCTGGATGACCGACATCGACAAGTACCTGTCGTTCGTCATGAGCACCTTCCTGGCGTTCGGCATGGCCTTCGAAGTGCCGGTCGCCGTCGTGCTGCTGGTGCTGGCCGGCGTGGTCGAATTGCGCACGCTCAAGGAATGGCGCTCCTACGTGATCGTCGGCTCCTTCGTCGTCGCCGCCGTATTCACGCCGCCCGACGTAGTGTCGCAGTTCATGCTGGCCATTCCGCTGTGCCTGCTCTACGAACTCGGCATGCAAATGGCGCGTTTCGTGAACAAACCGCCCAAGGACGGCGCGTGATTCCGCCTGTTACGCTATTACAGTTGCAACGATTCTGATTCCTCGATCGCATGGGCATGGCGCCGAAAACGCGCGCCGGCCGGCGATCCCCCGTCGCTCACAGGATACGCCGGCGCGCAGTCCGGACACTCCATGACCACGGTCAGCGCCTGCCGCCGTCCCGGCGGGTCTTGCAGCCCGGCGGCCCGGAACAGCCGCTCCTGCAGGCCCGCGTCGATGAACGTCACGCTGCGGTTGCAGCGCCGGCAGATCATCCGATGCGCCCCGGCGCGGGCTTCGGAAGAC
>JAISQQ010000311.1 GCA_031274075.1 Accumulibacter sp. | reverse complement strand
CGCATGGCCTGGGCGCGCGGAAATGGCGGCGCTTACCGGGCGCTTCGCGCCCGCAAGAATTACTGATCCCTGATCCCCTGACCCGTAGGGCGGGAAAGCGCAGCGCCTCCCGCCGGTCGGTCTCTCCGGCGGCGTCGCCGCCGCCTATATTATTCGACGGCCTTTGAATCGTGCGGCGCGTTGCGCCGTAAAACGGATCGGCGGGCGGCGCTTCGCTTTCCCGCCCTACGGGGTGCGCCAACGGTTTTTCGCCAACGCCCAGACGGGCCGGAGCCCCGCGCCCCAGGAAAATCGCCACGATGCCAACGACGCCACAGAGTGCGATGGCCCTGCCGCGCTCCCAGAGAAGATCGTGAACAGGTTCTCAGGCGATGGCGACGGTTTGGTCTAGGGCTTGCTGAAGCAACTTCAGGGCGGTGGGGTATTCGTTTATACAGGTTGGTCAGGGTAGCTTCGTTGTTATTTGCAGAACCGGCTGAACTGCGGTAGTTGAGCATTCGTGACTCAACGCCCTGGATCAGGGTAATTTACGTTTGTATTGAAGCCTTTCCCATGCCCGTCTGGCGGCTTCGTCGCCATTGATTTCCGGCTGGTGCCTACATTCGTATTTCTGTAACTGATCGGCTTTTTGCCTATCCCCGCCGCAGGCGATAACCAAACGGTCACGATAGGAAAGGGTATGCCTGGGAATATCCTCCGCAGGACGGGAGCGAGGGTGCAAGACCGGCTCGCGGAAAACCCAAGACTGTCGTCGCTGCCTGGATTGCCTAGCCTTATCAACGAAAATCAATAGAAAAAAGATGACGAACAGTCCGGCGATCCATTGCCATAGGGGGACTTTCATCAGCCAGGAAAGAATTGGCGGCGGAATCTGAAATGTGATGCTCATTGCGGTCGCCTCGGTATCTTGCGTGGCTTGCGGCGAGGCACTTTTAGTGCTTGATGCGAACCGTGATGACGACGAACTTGCGGGAAGACGGGCCGGCGATGAATAATTGGCAGTTGCAAGCAACCCGCGCCGCGGCACGAACGCCGTAGGTGGATTTCCTATATAGAATTGGAATGGCAAGGAAATCGTTTCCAGCCTCTCCCCCGATTGCGCGACCGTTTGAACAGCAAAGTGGAGGTGAGGACCGGAGGAATACCCGGTGGATCCGGTCAGGCCGATTTGCGTTCCTGCCGTAACCTGCTGCCCTGGATGGACGAACACGCCTCCATGCGCCAAATGTGCGTAAACTGCAATCGTTCCATCGATGTGTTGTATTCGTACTTCGTTGGCTTTTCCGAGCATGTTCGGAGTCAATCCGCCAGCAGTCTGTCCGGCCTCCGTGTAAATGACGATGCCATCCCGCGCGGCAAGGACAGGCGTGCCTTGAGGCATGCCAATATCGACGGCATACCGGCTTTCCGGCGTCGTATGTGTGGTAATCGGTCCGCCGTAGGCTTGTCCGATCATATACGCGGAACCATCCGGATAGGGCAGGCGATACATTGCGTCCGGACTCTGCCGCGCATTGAAATCGCCTAATACCCAGGAATGTTGCGTATTGAAACTAAAACCGTGACCGCGTATCGCCGGACGGATACGCGCCAGATATAAAGTTCCGCCTCTGGGTGGAACGACAGCAAAAACAGGAAAAGAACGATCCGTTGAGATGTTCTGAGAATTGGTGATCGCAACTTTTACCGACACGGGAACCGGACCGTCGTTGCGCGCTACGATCCGGTACCCATTGTTTTCCTTTTTCGTTTCTACCGAGAACGGATAATTCTGGTTTGGGTTGGCAAGGACAATGAAACTGAAAAATTGAGCAAAAAAAACGAGAACTATGCGTTTTGGCATGTCATTCCCTCTGTGCCGAAATTCCTGATGATCCTGGAAATCGCAGATGGACGTGCCCGGATGAAGTCGTCCCTGGGCGGGAGAGCGACGGCCTCCACGCTCACTCCGTTCGCAGCCCCCCGAGAGGGTGCAACTATGCCGCTTGGGGCGGCGCGGCGGGCGGCGGGAAGGCGGATTTTGTCTTGCGTCATCGAAACCCTTTGTCGTTTTCGCTACTTTTGTCCATCCGGCGCTTCGCGCCGCCTTTTCCCGGAGAGCGCGGGCGGCCTACCTCCGGAACCTGGGAGCGCGGGGCTTTTGCCCCGCAACGGCGGCGGTCGCGTCATTCCCGCCGTTGCGGGGCGGAAGCCCCGCGCTCCCAGGAAACCCCAACCCGGCCGGATTCCGCGGGAGCCGCCCCCGGCTTTCACCGGGCAAATTCAGCGCGCTTCTTCCACCTCGATGATCTCCCCGCCGCCCGCCAGCCCGTAGACCATCGGCTGGTACATGTCTTCGGCGTAGGTCGGCGGCGCGACGAAGCGGCCGGGCGTGACGACGCGGACGCGGTAGAACAGGTTCATCTCGCCCTCGGCGCGCACGGCGGCGACGAAACGGTCGTCGCGGAACTCCTGGTGCTTGATGCGCGTGTCGAGCATCGCCTGGCGGATGTCGATGCCGCCAATTCGCAGCGCGTTCTGTTCGCCCTGCGCGAGATTGGCGTTCTCGATCTCGACGCCCGCCGGCACGTAGTCGACGATCAGCGCGTTGGCGTAGCGTCCGTGCGTCTTGACGTTCACCCGCGCGATCAGCGATTCGCCGACGACCAAAGTACGGCGGCCTAGCGGCTGGCCGTCGGCGGTGTACCACTCGCGCTTCAGGTCGAAGAAGTCGCGCCGCGCCGCCGGCATGCTGGCCGGGCTGCCGCTGAGGTTGAGTTCGACGAACAGGCGCTGCGTGTGCGTGTTCCTGAGCCAGACGCCGGTGGCGAGTTCCTCCGGCGACAATTCGGCGAACTGCGTGCCGCGGCCGTCGAGCGCTTTTTCCCGGCCAGAGTGGGTGGAGGAGGCAGAGGGGGCGGAGAGTTCCGCCGACCACGCGCCGCTCTGCTGTCCGGCGAAACTCCGTCCGAGCAGGAAGACGGCCAGCTTTTCCTGGGTGCTGAGATAGTTTTTGCGTTCGATCTCGCCGGCCACCTGCGCGACGAGGTTTTCGCGCCCTTGCGCCGCGAGGCCGTGCTTTTGCAGCAGCACGTAGACCAGCGCCGCGTCGCGCAACTGGCTGCCGTAGTCGCCCCACCAGCGGCCGTCGTGCAGGCGCGGCCTGGCGATGGCGGCGTCGATGTTTTCCGCCGCCCGCGCCTCGTCGCCCATCAGCTTGAGCGCCAGGCCCAGGTAAGCGAGGTTCAGCCCGGAATACGCCTGCTGCCGGGCTTCATGCATCTGGCGCAGGGTCGACAGCGGCGCCTTGCCGTGGCGCGCCAGCACGTAGGCGCCGTAGGCGAGCACGCCGAAGCGGCCGGAACCGGCGTAGCGATAGTCGCGCCAGACGGCGTTTTCGTTGTAGGCGAGCGGCCCCCTCGGCAATCCGGCGACGCCTTCCTGCAAGCCGCGCAGGAGGAAATCGACGGCCTTGTTCTCCATCTCCGGGGGCGCGTTGAAGCCTTGTTCGCGCGTATCGAGCAGGAAGTGGGCGATGTAGGCCGAGAGCCAGTACTGGTACTCGGAGGCCCCGCCGCCCCACAGGCTGAAGCCGCCGTTCGCCGCTTGCATGCCGGCCAGGCGGCCGATGGCCTGGTCGAGCATCTCGGCGCGCCGCGCCAGCGTGTAGGGCTGGAGGCCGTAGCGCCTGGCCTCCGCTTCGTCGATGAACACGTGCGGGTAGGCGGTGCTGGTGGTCTGTTCGGCGCAGCCGTAGGGATAGG
The DNA here is from genome assembly GCA_031274075.1 of Accumulibacter sp. Classification (GTDB taxonomy): domain Bacteria; phylum Pseudomonadota; class Gammaproteobacteria; order Burkholderiales; family Rhodocyclaceae; genus Propionivibrio. The sequence goes on along the minus strand of JAISQQ010000311.1, from coordinate 4,623 downwards.
TGAGCAGCCCGCGCACGGCGTTCTTGACGTCGATCGGCGCGCGGTCGGAAACCGCCAGCGCCGCCGTCGCCGTCTGCCGCAGCAGGCCGGAAAGCCCGGCGTCGCGGATCTCCAGCGTCTCGCCGGGGGCGACGGCGTAGCGCCGCAGGATCGTCTGGCGCGGCGTCGGCGCCTGCACCTGCAGGGCGAAGCGGCGCTGGTGCTTCATGCTCGGGCTGTCGATGTCGATACGGACTTCGGTCAAGCCGTCCGCCGTGCCGGCTTCGATCGGGATGCGCAGCACTTTCTTCTGCTGGTCCCCCAGCTTGATCTTCTGTTCGCCGTCGCGAATCACCAGGCCGTCATCGTTGCTGACCTTGACCGCGACTTCCTGTTCCTCGCCGGCGAGATTCTGCACGTCGAGCGCGAGCAGGGCGGAATCGCCGACCGACAGAAAGCGCGGCGTCGCCAACTCGACGATGAGCGGCGCGGCGAGGACGACTTCGGCCTCCTGCATGCCGAAGCGCCCGTCCTCGGCGGCGACCGCCATCAAGCGCAGGCTGCCGTTGAAATCGGGCACCGGCAGGGAGATCTCGGCCTCACCCTGGGCGTCGAGCGCCACCGGGCCGCTGAAGAGATCGACGAGAAGCACCTTTTCCGGCATGCTTTTCGTCGCTTCCGGCGTACCGTCGCCGCCCCACTTGAGCTTGCCTTTCTGCCCGGCCATCTTTTCGATCAGGCGGCCGTAGATGTCGTACAGATCGTGCCCGTAGCGCAGTTTGCCGAAAAAGAAGCCGAACGGATCGGGGCTGGCGAAGCGGGTGATGTTGAGGATGCCGACGTCGACGGCGGAGAGCGTGACCATCGCCGTCCGCCCGGCGCCGGCGATCCCGGCGAGCCCGGCGACCTTGATCTTCACCTTGAGCGCCTGGTTGGGCTCCATCCTCTTCGGCGCTTCCAGCGTCACGCCGAGTTTGCGGCCGCCGCGCTCCAGCGGCAGGTAAGCGATGCCCAGCGCGCGCGCCGGAGTGACGCCGAGGTCTTTCTTGTCGGTCACGCCGGGACGCAGCACCATCGCCGTGACGTAGAGGTCATGGCGGCTCCACGCCTTGTCGACCGGGATGTCGACCGTCGTTCCCTCGACGCCGACGGGGAGGCGCTTCATCCACAGCAGTTTGTCGCCTTCGACCGTGATCAGCGCCTCGCCGGCGTGCGGTGGGGTGATCGTCAGTTTCGCCGTTTCGCCTTCGGCGTAGCCCGGCTTGTCGAACCTCAGCGCCACGCGGTCGGGGCGCACGCCCTGCGTTTCGTCGTCCTTCGCAAACCAGCCGGCGTAGAAGCGAAAACGCGCCATCGAGCCGGTCTCGGGGTCCAGCACCTCGACGCGGTAGCGGCCGTATTTCACCGGCACGGCCAGCTTGCCGCGATCGCCGGCCGGAACCGAAACCTGCGTGGTCAGCACCAGTTCGTCGGTCTCGGTGAAACCCGAATGCCAGCCGCGCTCGTCGTCGAAGCGCCAGTAATAGTGGCGGTTCTCGCGGAACAGGCGCACCGGCAGGCTGGCTCCGGCCTGGAGATTCCCCGCCGCGTCGGCGCGCACCACGTCGAATTCGACCAGCGCGCCCTCGCGCGCGTAGGAACCGCCGAACAGCGGACGCAATCCGACCAGCACCGGCGCCGGCCACCAGGTGCGCTCGATGCTGCGCACCACGGGCCGGCCGCCGCTTTCCAGCAGGCTCAGGGTGGCGCGCACGGTGAATGGCGAACGGCGTTTTTGCAGCGCGGCCAGGTCGACGTCGACACTCGCCTCGCCCTCGGCGTCGAGCGCCCGTTCGCCGAGTTCGTGGCGCGAACGGAGCTCGTCTTCGTTGGCGTCGCCGAAGACGAAGCCGGGCAGCTCCCTGGCGAGCGGGTTGCGGTTGCGTTCGGTGTTGACCACGCCGAGCAGTTGATTGTCCGCGGCGGGCGAACCGTAAAGATAGCTTCCGGCGACGCCGATCTCCCATGTTTGCACCTCGGAACCGGCGTCGAGCCAGTCCGCCTCGCTGGAAAGATCGAGCTTCATCCGCTCGGGCAGGAATTCTTCGACGCCGATGCGCATCACCGCGCCCGCCCGCTTGTCCGCCGGATCGGCGCGCAGTTCGAGGTTCCAGAAACCGGTCGCCGCGTCGGTGGGCAACTCGATCTGCCGCTGGTAATAACCGGCGAACGTTTCGTGCGGCGACCAGGTGGCCGTCCACTGCGCCTTGCCGTCCGGGCGGCGCAGGATGGCCTGGATCGGCTGCGCCGGAACCGGCATGCCGTCGGCGTCGCGCGCCAGGACCGAAACCTCGAAGCGCTCGCCGGGACGGTACAGGTTGCGCCCGCTGTAGGCGAACAGGCGCAGCGGCGAGGACGCCAGCCCGCCGACGTCGAACTCGGCGAGGTCGAGCGCCGGTTCCTTGAGGGCGATCAGCGAGATCTGCCGGCCCTTGCGGGCGATCACCACCTTGGCGTCCCTGGGCCGCTCGGCAAAAGCGGCGCGGCCGCCGGCGTCGGTCTCGGCGAACGCCAGCGTCCTGTCGTCGGCGCCGATCCAGCTCACTTCGACGCCGGACACGCCCTTGCCCGTGGTCAGCGAACTGACGAAGGCGTCGGCGCCCTGGCCAAGGTATTGCCGCAGGTGCAGGCCGAGGTCGCTGACGTAGAAATAGGTCGTCTGGTACTCGCCGCGAAAACGGTTGGGCTGCGACATCACGGCGATGTAGATCCCTGGCTCCCTGAGCGCGGGAATCGTCTCGACCGGAATGAAGGTAACGCCGCGCCGGTTGGCCTTCGCCTCGGTCAGGAAACGGCCGACGAAAACGCTCTCGGTCATCTTGTTGAACTGGTCGATCGTCCACCCGCGGACCAGGCCCTGGAGCTTGGTGTGGCTGCCGTAGCCGTAATAGACCTCCTCCCCATCCTCCTCTGCGCACTCGTCGCACTCGCCGTTTTCATCCTCCTCGTTCACCACGCGCCGCGGCGCGGGCTTGGCCTTGCCGGCGATGACCCGCTCAAGAAACTTTTCCACCTGCTCGGGCTTCACCTTGAGGAACTGGATATCGACTTCCGGCGTATTGACCGTGATCACCGGCAGGCCGCCGTTCTGCGCCGCCGGCAGCACCATGCCGCGGCTGGCGAAGTAATAGGCCGGCGCCACCGCCGCCGTGCGGATCGAAAAGCGTTCCTCGCGGGCCAGCCGGGCGCCGCCCCTGGCCGGCAATCCGGCGTGCACGCGCACGACGTAGCGGGTCTGCGGCTTGATGTGCGGAAAGAACAAGAGGCGCGGATTTTCCCCCACGACCCAGGCGCCGGATACCGGCTGGCCGCCATCGAGCACCGTATCCTCGGGCGCGCGGCTGACGCTGTCGGCCACGGCGGGTTTGGCCGCGGAGGATTCCGAGGCTTCGCCCCCCTCCTTCGCCGTTTTTTTCTTGTCGTCGCCAGGCGGCATTTCGAGTACCTGGAGATATTTCCCATGATCCATCTTGGCGTCGAGCGGCAGGCTGAACGAGAGCCCCAGCGCCGGCGAGCCGTCGAGTTCCCGATGCGCGCCGTCGACCACCTCGAAAGGAAGGTCCTTGGCCGCGGACGCCGGTCTTTCCGCCGCGCGCGCGCCATCGATGAAGAAAACCGTCGCCGCCAGGATCAGCGCGAAAATGGCAAGGACACGGCCCGTTGTCTTGGTCAGGGATGACATGGCGAGGCTCCAGGAAAAAGTGTTTCGATTGTAGACGCGCGGCTACGGTTACGCTACCGGGATTCAGGTGACAGGTAGCAGGTGTCAGGTGTCAGGGGTTACCGGCGCTTCGCGCCGCAAATTCCTGTCACCTGTTGCCTGTCACCTGAACACGAACACGTAGGGCGGGAAAGCGCAGCGCCTCCCGCCGGTCGTTCTCTCCGGCGGCATCGCCGCCGCCTCTATCATTCGGCGGCCTTTGAATCGTGCGGCGCGTTGCGCGACATGGAAAGAACCTGGGAGCGCGAGGCTTCTGCCCCGCAACAGCGGCGGTGTCACTCCCCCGGTCATTGCGGGGCGGAAGCCCCGCGCTCCCAGGGAAAATCGCAAACAGCTTCTCAGGATCTGTTTTGGAAATCAGAAAGACGTTTGAGAAGTAGATGGATCATCCAGGGTAGGGCGCGCTCTCCGAGCGCGCCGGGTGGCGGCGGTTTCGGAGAAACCGCCCTACCTTTCCCCAGGGCTTGAATTGAGGTTTTTGGGATATAAGCATTTCTCGTACCCATTTTTTTAAAACAGCTTCTCAGGAGTGCTCAACCGCAATTTCCAGGATTATTGGGGCGTGTCCAGCGGCACGGAGGCGTAATCGGCCACTCGGTGAGAAAATGGCGCTTTGGGCGGATCGCCTCCGCTTGCCTGTATTTTTTCAATCTTTCCCATATCCGAGGAACCTCGATGACTTTTATCCAAGCCCTTTCCGCCGCCTGGCAAAAGAACGACTCCCTGCTCTGCGTCGGGCTCGACCCCGATCCGGCCCGGTTTCCCGCCCCGCTCAAGGGCCGGCCGGACGCCATCCTCGAATTCTGCAAGGCGATCGTCGACGCCACCGCCGACCTCGTCTGCTGCTTCAAGCCGCAGATCGCCTACTTCGCCGCGCACTCCGC
>JAISQQ010000307.1 GCA_031274075.1 Accumulibacter sp. | reverse complement strand
GCAGGCGGCGATAGACGTCGATCCAGCCGGCTTCGTCCAGGACGCGGCCGATCCAGGCGCGTTCCTCGGGCAGGAAGCCGGAGTTCTTCTGGTTCGACTTCCAGTTCTTGAGATCGATTTCCTTTTGGGCGATGTTCCAGTCGGCGCAGATCACGATCTCCCGGCCGCATCGCGCCAGTTCGGCGAGGCGCGGATAGAAAACGTCGAGGAAACGGAATTTGGCCGCCTGGCGCTCGGGGGAACTGGAACCCGAGGGAACATACAGGGAAATCACCGAAAGCTTGCCGAAATCGGCGCGCAGGTAGCGGCCCTCGGCGTCGAATTCGGCGCTGCCGAAGCCTTCGGTTACGGCGTCGGGCTTCGTCCGGCACCACAGGCCGACGCCGGCGTAGCCTTTTTTGCCGGCGCAGTGGTAATAGGCGTGGAAGCCTTCCGGAGCCTTCATTTCCGCCGTGAGATCGGAGATTTGCGCCTTGATCTCCTGCAGGCAGACGACGCTGGCGTCCTGCCCGGCGGCCCAGGCGTAAAAGCCCTTGTTCCACGCCGAACGAATGCCGTTGAGGTTTGTGCTGATGATGCGTAACATATCCCGCTTGGGCCGATGGCCGGCCCGATGATGGTAAAGAGGCTGCGAGTGTATCAATAATGGACTTTCGCCAGGAATTCATCGAATTCGCCCTTGCGCGGAACGTATTGCGGTTTGGCGAATTCACGACCAAGGCCGGGCGGCTTTCGCCTTACTTTTTCAATGCCGGCCTGTTCAACGACGGCGCGTCGCTCGACCGTCTGTCGCAATTCTACGCCCAGGCGATCCTGGCCAGCGGCATCGCCGTCGATATGCTCTACGGCCCGGCCTACAAGGGCATTCCGCTGGTTTCCGCCACCGCCTTGTCGCTGGCGCGCGCCGGCCGCAACCTGCCCTTCGCCTTCAACCGCAAGGAGGCCAAGGATCATGGCGAGGGCGGCCAGATCGTCGGCGCGCCCCTGGCCGGGCGGGTGCTGATCGTGGACGACGTAATCACCGCCGGCTCCTCGGTGCGCGAATCGGTGGAAATCATCCGCGCCGCCGGCGCCGCGCCCGGCGGCGTGGTGGTCGCGCTGGACCGCATGGAACGCGGCAGCGGCGCGCTGTCCGCGGTGCAGGAAGTGGCGCGGGATCATGGCCTGCAGGTCGTCGCCGTGGCTACGCTGGACGACCTGATGGCCTTCTTGAGGCAGCGTCCCGACTTCGCCAGCCACGAGGCGGCCGTGTCGCGTTACCGGGAGGAATACGGTGTTGCGCAGACACATTGAATTCATCGTTTTCGCGGCCCTCCTGGCGTGCGCGGGATCGGCCAGCGCGGCCACGGACAGCGCGTCGGGCGGAAAGTTCTATTGCTGCACCGATTCCGCCGGCAAGCATGTCTGCGGCGACATTCTGCCCCAGGCCTGCTACGGACGCGCCTACCGCGAGCTGGGCGCGGACGGACGGACGCTCCGTGAAATCGCCGCGCCCCTGACCGCCGAGCAGCGCGCCGAGCGCGCCGCCGAGGAAGAAAAGCGCCGGCAGGAAGAGGCGGCGCGGAAGGAACAGGAACGCAAGGACCAGCTCTTGCTGGGGATCTACGCCAGCCTGGAGGACCTCGAATTGATGCGTAAACTCGCGCTCGACGACGTGCGCAAGGCGATCAGTAACGCCGAGGCCCGGATCGCCGAGATCCAGGAGTCGCGCAAGAAATTCGAGGACGAGGCCGAGTTCTACAAAAACAAGCCCCTGCCGCCCGATCTCGAGAAAGCGCTGGCCGACACCGAGTTCGAACTCAAGGCGCAGGAATCGATCATCGAAGCCAGGAAGAAGGATATGGCGGCCATCCAGGAAAAATACGACGAAGACCGCCAACACTTTTTCGACATACAGCGCCGCAAGGCCAACAAGACGCCTTAGTTCGGAGGACGGAGGACAGAAAAGACAGAGGACAGTCGGTTACCGGGCGCTTCGCGCCCGCAAAAATTACTGTCATCCGTCCTCTGTCCTCAGTCGTCTGGACGCGCCAGCTTTTTGCCCAGCAGCGCGTTGAGCTGTTGCGGATTGGCCTTGCCTTTGGCCGCTTTCATCGCCTGGCCGACCAGGGCGTTGAACGCCTTCTCCTTGCCGGCCCTGAATTCGGCCACCATCGCCGGGTTGGCCGCCAGCACCCGATCGAGCAGCGCCTCGATGGCGGCGGTGTCGGTGATCTGCCGGAGCCCCTGTTTTTCGATGATCTCGTCGGCCGACTGGCCCTCGCCGTTCCACAAGGCGTCGAACACCTTCTTGGCGATGTTGTTGGAAATGGTGTGGTCGGCGATGCGCGCGACCAGGCCGCCGAGCCGGGCCGCGCTGACCGGGGATTCGGCAAGCGCCCGGCCTTCCTTGTTCAGCCTCGCCGCGAGGTCCACCATGACCCAGTTGGCGCAGGGCTTGGCCGCGTTCCCGCCGGCCGCGGCGACGGCGGCCTCGAAATAGTCGGCCACGTCCAATGCCGAGGTCAGCGTCGTCGCGTCGTAGGCCGACAGGCCGAATTCGTCCATGAAGCGCCGCTTCCTGGCCACCGGCAGTTCGGGCATCGCCGCGTGCGCTCTCTCGATCCATTCGTCCTCGATGATCAGCGGCAGCAGGTCGGGGTCCGGGAAATAGCGGTAATCGTGCGCGTCCTCCTTCGTGCGCATCGCGCGCGTTTCCCCGGTCTCGGGGTCGAACAGCACGGTCGACTGTTCGATGCGCCCGCCATCCTCGATGGTGGCGATCTGCCACTCTGATTCGTAATCGATGGCCTGCTGCAGGAAGCGGAACGAGTTGAGGTTCTTGATTTCCCGGCGGGTGCCGAGTTCTTTTTGTCCCGCGGGACGCACCGAGACGTTGGCGTCGCAGCGGAAGGAACCCTCCTGCATGTTGCCGTCGCTGACGCCGATCCAGCGCACCAGGGCGTGCAGCGCCCTGGCGTAGGCGACGGCGTCGGCGGACGAGCGCATGTCCGGCTCGCTGACGATCTCCAGCAGCGGCGTGCCGGCGCGGTTGAGGTCGATGCCCGATTTGCCGTGGAAATCCTCGTGCAGCGACTTGCCGGCGTCTTCCTCGAGATGCGCGCGCGTCAGCCGGATCGTCTTTTCCACCGCCTCATCGCCCTGTCCGGCCACGATCGTCAACTGGCCGCCGACCACCACCGGCAGTTCGTACTGGCTGATCTGGTAGCCCTTGGGAAGATCGGGATAGAAATAGTTCTTGCGGGCAAACACCGATTTTCGCGCCACCTGGCCGTCGACCGCCAGGCCGAAGCGGATCGCGCACTCGACCGCGCCCCGGTTGAGCACCGGCAAGACGCCGGGCAGCGCCAGGTCCACCGCGTTGGCCTGCGCGTTCGGCTCGGCGCCGAAGGCCGTCGAGCTGCCGGAAAAAATCTTCGATTGCGTCAGGAGATGGACATGGGTTTCCAGTCCGATAACGATTTCCCAGTTCATTGTTTCGATACCTTGGGTTTCTTTGGTTTGACCTGCGCTGAATTAAACGCCACGATTTTGTTCCAATCGATTGCACCATCTGTTGTACAGAAATCACGAATAAATTCGGCTGTAAACCGATTTTCGACCTTGTGGTACTCTTTGACGAATGCTTCATTTCTCTCTTTAGCCTTGTGGCCCAGCGGCTCAATAATCTCTTGATACATGGTCTTGTCGCCCGAAATCAACTCCCAAAAAAGCTGGCCGCAGAGTTTCTGATAATCCCCTTTTTCTGGCTTGGAATCTCGTCCATAACAGCAGCCATTGACCGCGAGAAGATGATGTTTTGCTCCAGCAATCTTCCTTGCCTGACGGAAATAATCACGCATTTTCTTTATCTGGCTTGAATTTCCCCAATTCGGGCCGGATTTGATCGAAACGATGTAGCGGTTGCCGTCGCGGTCGAATTCCAGGTCAATACCTTCTGTCGTTGATTTTCTACCACCGAACGTCGTTTCACAGATAAAAATCGCAAGGGATTCAAGAAAATCTCCAAAGATGGTCTCTTCCTGCGAGGACAGGTGAGCATCGAGTAACTGCCGTATGAGTTCCGAAGCGCTTTCAACATGCTTTGCTTTGAAAAGATAAGGGTTTTTTCGACCAAGAACACGTTCAAGCATTAGTCCGGCTAGATTTTCGAGCCTTTTTTGATGAAAGCCCGGAATATTTTTTTCGATGAACTGGGTCAATATTTTTCTGTTTATCGACGGCATAGGAAGCACACTCCTGTAGAAGTTGATATTGCTGTTCGTTTATGGTCGATTTTGCAATTTCGCAATACTCAGGGAGAAGGTCAATTCCCATGGCATTTCTGCCGAGATTTTTCGCGGCCTCAAGGGTCGTTCCAGAGCCTGCGAACGGATCAAGCACCCAATCGCCTTCGTCGGTAAACAGGCGAATGAACCAATCGGGCAAGGCTGCTGGGAATGCGGCGCTATGCTTCTTGTTGCCGCATTCAGTCGCAAGATGGAGAACATTGGTGGGGTAGGCCATCGTCCGATGCGCCCAATTGGCGATATTTTTTCCGAAACCGCTGCCGACTTGCGAATTGAAACGGACGACATCATTTTTACCGAGTGATTTCAAGCGCGTATCCGCCCAGTCGCCCATGGGGACCAGCACTGCCTTTTGATTCATTTTGAATTTGCGCTGTTTGGTGAAATGCAGGCAGCGTTCCCAAGCATCACGAAAGCGATTCGGCCATTTTCCAGGATAACAGTTTTTCTTGTGCCAAATGTACTCTTCCGTCCACAACCAACCCTGCTTGCGCAGAGCAAGGATCAATTCCAGCACATACGTATGGCGTTCGCCATTTTCTGCCTTTTCCTTGATGTTGAGAACAAACGAGCCGGTATTTTTCAGAACGCGGTGAAATTCCTGCGACCTTTCGAGAAACCAGGGAACATAATGATCCGGATGAATACCGCCATAGGTATTCTTGCGCCGGTCGGCATAGGGGGGCGAAGTCACGATCAAGTCAAACGTTTCAGCCGCGCACTCTTTCAGGACATCGCCGCAATCACCCATCAAGACCTTGAATTCAGGCATATTCTTCAGCCCATTGCCGGCATGCGCGTATGCCAGTCGGTAATCCGCTGATACTGGTGCGCCGCGTTGAGCATGCGCGCCTCGCTGAAATAATCGCCGATCAGTTGCAGGCCCACCGGCAGGCCGTCGGCGAAGCCGGCGGGTACGGCCATTCCGGGCAGTCCGGCGAGGTTGACGGCGATCGTGTAGATGTCCGAGAGGTACATCCGCACCGGGTCGGACATCTTTTCCCCGACGCGGAACGCGGTCGTCGGGCTGGTCGGCCCGATGATCAGGTCACACTGCCTGAAAGCCTCGGCGAAATCGTTGGCGATCAGCCGCCGGATGCGCTGCGCCTGCAGGTAGTAGGCGTCGTAATAGCCATGCGAGAGCACGTAAGTGCCGATCAGGATGCGCCTTTTCACCTCGTCGCCGAAGCCCTGCGCGCGCGTCCTGGCGTACATGTCGGCGAGATCGGCGT
>JAISQQ010000289.1 GCA_031274075.1 Accumulibacter sp. | reverse complement strand
TCTTGAACGCCGCCAAGTCTGTATACTGTCGGCTGAAATATTGGCCCTCCGCGCAGCGATCACGATCCCCTCGATGTTGAACCCGAGCAAGCACAGCACCCTCCGCATCCTGGGCATCGACCCTGGGCTGCGCGTGACCGGTTTCGGGGTCATCGAAAAAACGGGGAACCGGCTCGGCTATCTGGCCAGCGGCTGCATCCGCACCGACGCGGCGGACGCCTTGCCGGCGCGGCTGGGCGCCATCCACGCCGGGCTGGGGGAGTTGCTGGCGCGCTACCGGCCCGACCAGGCGGTCGTCGAGATCGTGTTCGTCAACGTCAACCCGCAGTCGACGCTGCTGCTCGGCCAGGCGCGCGGGGCGGCGATCACCGCGCTGGTCGCGGGCGGAGTGGAGGTGGCGGAATATACGGCCTTGCAGGTCAAGCAGGCGGTGGTCGGCAACGGCCACGCGGACAAGGTCCAGGTGCAGCACATGGTGCGCCGGCTGCTGTCGCTGGCGGGCGATCCGAGTCCGGACGCCGCCGACGCGCTGGCCTGCGCCATCGCGCACGCGCACGGCGGCCAGGGCTTGGGGGCGATGGCGACGAAAGGCTTGCGCGTGCGCCGGGGCCGGATGATCCCGGCGAAGGGGAAGGGGATGGAAGGGATGGAGAGGACGGAGCGATGATCGGACGCTTGAGCGGAATCCTGCAGGAGAAGACGCCGCCGCGGGTGCTGGTCGACGTGCACGGCGTCGGCTACGAGGTCGATGTGCCGATGAGCACCTTCTTCAACCTGCCGGCGGTGGGCGAAGCCTGCACGCTGCTGACGCATTTTGCCGTGCGCGAGGACGGCCAGTTTCTCTATGGTTTTAGCAGCGAGGCCGAGCGCTTCGCCTTTCGCCAGTTGGTGAAGATCTCGGGCGTCGGCGCGCGCACGGCGCTGGCCGTGCTCTCGGGGCTGTCGGTCGCCGATCTCGCCCAGGCCATCGCCCTCCAGGAGGCCGGGCGGCTGGTCAAGGTTCCCGGCATCGGCAAGAAGACGGCCGAGCGGCTGCTGCTCGAACTCAAGGGCAAGCTGGCCGAAGCCCTGCCGTCCGTCAGGCTGCCCGCCGACGACGCCCGGCACGACATTCTCAATGCCCTGCTGGCGCTGGGATACAATGACCGCGAAGCGGCGGCGGTGATGAAACAATTGCCGTCCGAGCTGTCGACCTCGGACGGCATCCGCCAGGCGCTCAAGCTTCTCGCCAAGCCTTGATCCCCTGATCCGGAAACCGCTTCAAGCACTCATCGGCACTCATCGGCACTCATCATTTCCCGCACAAATTTTCCTACACTTCCCCTACGCCAATGCAACAACACATTACTTCCGCCCAGAAACAGATCATCCAGATCGCCATCGTCGCGCTCTTGCTGATCGGCTGTATCGCCGTGCTGCTGCCGTTCACCGGCACCCTGATGTTCGCCGTGGTGATCTGCTCGACCACCGCCTGGCTGCGCGACTACGTGGTCAAGCTGTGCCGCGGGCGCAGCCGCCTGGCCGCGCTGCTGATGTCGGCGCTGCTGGTGCTGGTGGTGCTGGTGCCGCTCGCCCTGCTTTCCGGCACCCTGGCCCAGGGCATCGAATCGGCGGTGAGCTACCTGCGCCCGATCATGGAGGCCGGGCTTTCCGCCGCCCCGCCCAAGTGGCTGTCCAATCTGCCCGTCGTCGGCCCGGTCATCGATTCCTACTGGCAGGAACTCGCCGCCAGCCGCGAGGAGATGAACAACCTGCTGCGCCAGTTGATCGATCCGACGCGCAAGATGGCGCTGGCGACGGTATCGATCTTCGGCCAGGGAATGCTGCAATTGATGCTGGTCATTTTCTTCGCTTTCTTCATCTACCGCGACGCGGAAAAATACGCGGAAGCCCTGCGCAACGGCTGCCAGAAACTGGCCGGCGACCTCGGCGAGCGCATGCTGAAACTGGCCGCGGGCACGGTCTCCGGGGTGATGATCGGGATCGTCGGCACGGCGGCGGCGCAAGCCTTCGTGGCCATGTTCGGCTACCTCATCGCCGGCGTTCCCGGCGTCGCCATGCTCACCTTCATGACCTTCGTCTTCTCCATGGTGCCGGTGATCGGCGCGACGCTGATCTGGCTCGGCGCGGCCTGGTGGCTGTACGACAGCGGCCAGACCGGGTGGGCCATCTTCATGCTGCTGTGGGGCATGTTCGGCATCAGCAGCGTGGATAACTTCATCAAGCCGATCCTCATCTCGCGCACCTCCAGCCTGCCGCTCTTGCTGATCGTCGTCGGCATCTTCGGCGGGGTGATGGTCTTCGGCTTCATCGGCCTGTTCCTCGGCCCGATGCTGCTCGCGCTCGGCCACGTGCTGATCCGCGAGTGGCTGGCGCTGAGCGACGAATACGACGAGCAGACCCGCCTCCTGCCATGATCGAGACCGATGCCCTCGAGCCTTCCGGCGAGGCTCCCGACCGGCTGATCTCGCCCGAGCCGGAGTCGAGCCAGGAAGAGGTCATCGAGCGCGCGCTGCGCCCCAAGCGCCTGGCCGACTACGTCGGGCAGGCGCGCATCCGCGAGCAGTTGGGCATCTTCATCGAAGCCGCCCGCCGCCGCCGCGACACGCTCGACCACGTGCTGCTGTTCGGCCCGCCGGGCCTCGGCAAGACGACGCTGGCGCACATCGTCGCCACCGAGATGGGCGTCGGCCTGCGCCAGACTTCCGGGCCGGTATTGGAGCGCGCCGGCGACCTGGCGGCGATGCTCACCAATCTCGAACCGCGCGACGTGCTGTTCATCGACGAAATCCACCGCCTCTCGCCGGTCGTCGAGGAAATCCTCTACCCGGCGATGGAAGACTTCCAGATCGACATCATGATCGGCGAAGGCCCGGCCGCCCGCTCGGTCAAGCTCGACCTGCCGCCCTTCACCCTGGTCGGCGCGACGACGCGCGCCGGCATGCTGACCAACCCGCTGCGCGACCGCTTCGGCATCGTCGCCCGGCTGGAGTTCTATACGCCCGAGGAACTGACGCACATCGTCAAGCGTTCCGCACAGTTATTGGAGGTGCCGATCGACGCCGACGGCGCGCTGGAGATCGCCCGCCGCTCGCGCGGCACGCCGCGCATCGCCAACCGCCTGCTGCGCCGGGTGCGCGACTTCGCCGAAGTCCGGGCCGCCGGCCACGTCAGCCGCGAAGTCGCCGACGCGGCGCTGTCGATGCTCGACGTCGATCACGGCGGCCTCGACGTCATGGACCGCAAGCTGCTGTCCGCGGTCATCGACAAGTTCGGCGGCGGGCCGGTCGGCGTCGACAATCTGGCCGCGGCGATCGGCGAGGCGCGCGACACCATCGAGGACGTGCTCGAACCCTTCCTGATCCAGCAGGGTTTCCTGCAACGCACGCCGCGCGGGCGCGTCGCCACGGTCGCCGTCTACCGCCATCTCGGCCTCGCCGCCCCGTCGTCGGGCGGCCAGAACGAGCTGTGGCAGCCCCAGGCCTGAAACGGAGCCGATGAATGCGGCCCAAATCTTCCTTGGCCACGGTTTTTGCCTTCCGCCGCGCCCGCCCGGGCCAAGGATTTTTCCCCGATTGCAAATACTCGCGCCAAGAGATTCAAAGCAAGCCTAAAATAATCCGCCCAACCGGAGTCCGTTCTCGATGAAGCACGCACCAAAAACCGAGGCATTTACCTTCCCCGTCCGTATCTACTACGAAGATACCGACGCGGGGGGTGTGGTCTATTACGCCAACTACCTGAAATTCTTTGAACGCTGCCGCACCGAATGGCTGCGCTCGCTCGGCTTCGCGCAGTCCGGCCTGCTGCGCGACCCCGGCATCGTTTTCGTCGTGCGCAGCGTCAGCCTCGACTACCTGAAGCCCGCCCGCCTCGACGACCTGCTCACGATCAGCCTGGAAGTCGAGAAAATCACGCGCTCGCAGATCTTCTTCCGCCAACAGGTCCGGCGCGGTGGCACGGCGGGCGAAGAGCAGGAAACGCTGGCCAGCGGCACGGTACAGATCGTCTGCGTGAGCCTCGGAACCAGCACCGGACAGATGAAAATATCCTCCATTCCCGCCGCGATGCGGGCTCAACTGGAAGCCAGCCCATGAACGTCTCGCAAGACCTTTCCATCCTGCACCTGATCGTCAACGCCAGCGCCGTCGTCCAGTTCGTCATGGTCATCCTGGCCGGCGTCTCCTTCATGTCCTGGTATTACATCTTCCGCAAATGGTTCACGGTGCGCAAGGCGCGGACGCAGACCGAGCAGTTCGAGCGCGATTTCTGGAGCGGCGGCGACCTCAACAGCCTGTACCAGAGCGCGGCCAACAACCGCCACGGCACGGGCAGCATGGAGCGTATCTTCGAAGCCGGTTTTCGCGAGTTCGCCAAGCTGCGCAGCCAGAAAAACCTCGACCCGAAGGACGTCATCGACGGCTCGCGCCGCGCCATGCGCGCCACCTACCAGCGCGAGATCGACAACATCGACGCGCATCTCGCCTTCCTCGCCTCGGTTGGCTCGGTCAGCCCTTACGTCGGCCTGTTCGGCACCGTATGGGGGATCATGCATTCGTTCCGCGGCCTGTCCAACGTCGGCCAGGCGACGCTCTCGGCGGTCGCGCCGGGCATCGCCGAAGCGCTGGTGGCCACCGCCATCGGCCTGTTCGCGGCGATTCCGGCGGTCGTCGCCTACAACCGCTTCTCGCATGAAATCGACCGCCTGGCGACGCGCTTCGAATCGTTCATGGAAGAGTTCTCCAACATCCTGCAACGCCACATGCGCTAAGGAGAAGGAAAATGCGCGAACGCCGCCTGAAAAACGAAATCAACGTCGTCCCCTACATCGACGTCATGCTCGTGCTGCTGGTCATCTTCATGGTCACCGCGCCGATGATGACCACCGCCAGCATCGACGTCCCGTCGGTCGGCAAGACCGCGCAGGCCCCCGCCGAGGCGCTGCAGGTGAATATCCGCGCCGACGAATCGCTGTCGCTGATGGACCAGGGCACGGAAACCCGGCTGGGCGGCGACGGCGAGCTGTTCCAGGCCATCTCCAATGCCCGCGCCAAAGACCCCAGGCGCCCGGTGCTGATCGTCGGCGACAAGAACGTCAAGTACGCCGTCGTGCTCAAGGTGCTGGACGAGCTGCAGAGCCAGGGCGTCGAAAGAATCGGTCTGCTCGTCCAGCCAAGCGGCAAATAGGCCGGGCCGGAAGCGACAGTGACAGTGACAGTGGACCAGCTTTCCCCGCTCCCGTCCGAAGAAAAGACCAGCTTCACGGCGCTGGTGTTGTCGGTGCTCGTACACGCGCTGCTCGTCGGCGCCCTGTTTTTCGGCGTGCAGTGGCGGAACCAGCCGCCCTCGGCGGTCGCCGTCGAAGTCTGGCACGGCGCCCCCGCGCCAGTCGCCGCCAAGGCGCCCGAACCGCCGCC
>JAISQQ010000285.1 GCA_031274075.1 Accumulibacter sp. | reverse complement strand
ACGTCGGCAATGGCCATCAGCCGCCCTTCCAGGGGAATTCCCCTTTCGCGCAGACCCGCCGGGTATCCGGAACCGTCCCATTTCTCGTGATGAGTGCCGGCGATGATGCGCGCGTGGAGCAGGAAAGCGTGTCCGCGCGTTCTTTTCGCTATTCTGTCGATCGCCTCCACGCCGATCACCACATGCTTTTTCATTTCCTCGAATTCCTCGAAAGTCAGCTTGCCGGGTTTGTTCAGAATCGCGTCGCTGATGGCGATCTTGCCTACGTCATGAAGCTGCGCCGAGGGGATCAAGAAATCGAGGTCCCACGAGGAAACCTCGTCGTCATATATTTTCTCTTCGAGCAGCATGTTCACCAAGAGTTCCAGATACATCTGCGTGCGGGTGACATGCCAGCCGGTCAGGTTGTCCCGGAATTCCACCATCTCCGCCACTGTGGACAACACCGCGTTTTGCAGCTCGACGATCTGCTCGGTTTTTCGGCGCACCATTTCCTGCAGGTTGTCGTTGTAGTTTTTCAGTTCCATTCTCTGGGACACGAGCAAGAGATGGTTCTCGATCCGCTTCAGGAGGAGCGGAGCGGAAAAGGGCTTGGCCACATAGTCGATGGCGCCGAGGCTCAAGCCCTCCAGCTCGCTGTGCTCGTCGGTCCTGGAGGTCAGGAAGATCACCGGGATGTCGGCCCGGCGCTGGTCGGCCTTCAACTGTCTGATGGCCTCATAGCCGTCCATTTCCGGCATCATGACATCCAGGAGGATCAGATCCGGCGTCACATGCTCCAGTATTTCGAAAAGCTTTGCCGCCGAGGGGATGGCGTAAACCTCGTAGGTATCTTTCAGCATATTCTTGCCCATGGCAAGATTCGCCATATTGTCGTCGACCAGCATGATCTTGTAGCGTCTGTTTTCCATTTTCAGATCCCACCCACTGTCTCTATCCGGCCAAAGCCGGTCCGCCTACCGCGCCGACAGCCTGTCCAGAATTTGCCGGAAATCCATCATGTCGACACGCTCTCTCAACCATACGACCAATTCCGGCCGATGTTCATACGTGTAGCTTTCCAGTTCGACCATGGCCTTGTCCACTCCGTCCATGTCGTAGTTCGCGCAGGCTTCCCGCAGCCTGTCCAGCACACCGGCGTCCGGCGCGTCCTTGCCCGGCTTCCGGTTTTCCGCGTCCAGCTTTCCCAGCATCGCGGACAGGCCGGCAATCAGCCTTTCCGCGGCTCCCACGAACGCGCCGTTGTTTGCCCCGACGAACTCGAAATCGCCGGACTGCGCCGCGCGCTCCAGTTCCTCCGCCCTTTCTCCCAGTTGCCTGGCGCAAATGCCGTAACTGCTGCTCTTGATGCCGTGAATGACGATCGTATATCCCGGCAGATCCTCCTCGGCGGGCCGGCGCACCTGATCGAGCAGCGCGGGCGTATTCGCGGCATAGGAGCGCAGGGTCCGTAAAAACACCTCCCGGTCGCCGCCAAACCGTTCCAGGCCTTCTTCCAGCTCAAGGCCGTCGATCCGCCACGTCTGCTTCACGATCCGCGGCCCGGCAAGCTCCACCGTCCCGCCCGGCGCGGGCGTTTCCTCCTCTCCTCCCTGGCGCTCCTCTTCCAGTTTCTTGTCGCGCACCCATTGGTTCAGCGCCAAATCCAGTTGCGGAATGTCGATGGGCTTGGAAAGGAAAGCCTGGAAGCCATGCTGTAGAAATATCTGTTCGTTGCCCAC
Organism: Accumulibacter sp.; assembly: GCA_031274075.1. Lineage (GTDB taxonomy): Bacteria > Pseudomonadota > Gammaproteobacteria > Burkholderiales > Rhodocyclaceae > Propionivibrio. The sequence continues at coordinate 11,204 of JAISQQ010000285.1, read as the reverse complement.
GATGGCGTTTGCCGTCAGGGCGATGATGGGCACGTTTTTCGCGTATTCCGTCCCTATTTCCTCCCGGATGAGGCGCGTGGCCTCGATCCCGTCCATGTCCGGCATCATGTGATCCATGAAAATCGCGCTGTACCGCGGCTTCCCTTTCCGGATCAGGTCCACCGCCTCCTGGCCGCTGGTCACGCAATCCACGCGCATGCCGTAGGGTTTCAGCATGCCCCGGGCGACATCCAGATTGGTCACGACATCATCCACGATCAGCACTTTGGCGTAAGGAAGGGGGTGGATCGTCCTCTTGGCGTTATGCGAGGTTTTTTGCTCAATATAGTTGAAATTTTGCAGGTTTTTCGCGACAAGCGCGCCAATGGGCACGTCCGTCACGAATTGCTGCCGGATGCGCGCCGTGAAGGTGGAACCCTTGCCGTATTCGCTTTCCACCGTGATCTTGCCGTCCATCATCTCCACCATTCTCCTGGTGATGGACAGTCCCAGCCCGGTTCCCTCGATCTTGCGGTTGCTCTTGGCGTCCAACTGATTATAGTCGGAGAACAGCTTGCCCATATCCTCGGGACGGATGCCGATGCCGGTATCCCGCACGCTGATGACCAGCCACACGCTGTCGCCGTCTCTTTCACCGGACACGCGCAGATCAACGTTTCCGGCCCGGGTATACTTGAAAGCGTTGCTGAGCAGATTGTTGCAAATCTGCTTTATCCGCAGTTCGTCGCCGAGCATCCGGCAGGGCAGGGTTTCGTCGACCCGCATGCCGAAGTGGACGGGCTTTTCCCCGACGCGCATGAGATTCATGGTGACCGTGTCGTTGATGAGGCTTGCGATGTCGTATTCCACCAGGACGAGCTCGAACTTTCCCGACTCGATTTTTGAAATGTCGAGGATGTCGTTGACGGTGCCCAGCAGGGTCATCCCGGCCATGTGGATTTTTTTCAGGTTTTCTCTTCCTTCCTCCGGTTCCGTGTATCCGTGGAGCATCAACTCGGAAAAGCCGATGATCGCGTTGAGCGGCGTGCGCATTTCATGGCTCATGTTGGCGAGGAAATGGCTTTTGGCCTCCGACGCGTTTTTGGCGATCTCGTTCAGTTCGGCCAGGTGGGCGTTCTGCTCGTTTATGGTCTCGAACGGCCTGGCGATGAAACCCGAGGCAAAAAAGGCGGCTATCGCCCCCATCCCCAGGAAAGCCAGCGCCGCCAGCAGCAGGGTCTGATCGACGTGCGCGGCCGGGCTTTCCGCGAGGGGCGCGGACACGCCCAGCGCCCAGCCCACGCTGGACCCGGTGATGGGAGTGTAGACGCCAATGCGTTCCACGCCGAACAAGGAGAATCTCTCCACTCCTTTTACGCCCCGTAGCGCGAGGCGGGTAAACTCGGCCGACGACCTGTCTTCCGGATGTGTTCGCACCCTTTCAATGAAGTTGTAGCGATCGATCACCAGATAGCTGCGTTCATGGGCGATGATGGCGCCGTCCTTGTCCAGCATGAACACCGTGCCCGTGTCCCATATTTTGTACGGCGCCAGGAGATCGCGGAAATACAGGCCCGGAATCGTCACCGACAGGACGCGGCCGTCCATCGGCACGCAGACGTGAAAGACGAGTTCCCCGCTCGGATCCTTCCGGGTCGTGGAAATGACCGTTTCCCCGGCAAAGGCTTTCTGTATATATTCCCAGTCCATCAGCTCGACCGGCGTCGGCGCCTTGCCGTAGGCCTGCACGATGCCGTCGCGGTCGAAAACCGTCATGGCCATGAAGTTCTCATCGCTGTCGACCTGTTCCCGCAAAATACGCGGCCAGTCCTCTTCGGGAGCCTTGAGCAGATGCTGCGCCGCCGTGGACGCCCTGGCCTTCTGCACGTTGATCGCGCTGGAGACGAGTTTGTCGGCGATCTCGCTCACCACGATCATGTCGCCTTCGATCGTTTCCTCCAGGCCGCGCCGGATGAAGAAAATGCTCGTCCCCATGGTGGTCGCGGTGATGAAGGCCACAATGGCGACGATGATCAGGATCACTCTCGTGCGAATGGACATGGCGAACACTCTCCTGCATGAGAACCCATCCGGCCGCCGTCCCGGCGCGCCCGGTGTTCAGCGCCAGTTTATAATCGGCCGGCTCCGGGTGGCAAGAATTTTGGAGAATGTCGATATATCGACACCCCGGGTTTGCGCCTGTTGACGATGTTCACTCAAGGCGCCCCGCCAGAGCCGGGGGAGGCATGGCTTTGTTGTCTGGATCGTTTGGATTGCTTGGATTGTTGGGACAGGAGAATGGCCAGGCGGACCAGCAGGGAGTAATCGGGATCTCCCAGGGGTTTTCCCAAGAGATGCTGGATTTTCTCCATGCGATAGCTCACGGTGTTGCGGTGTACGTAAATTTTTTTCGAGGTCCGGGTAATGTCGCCCTGGCAGTCCAGATAAGCCTCCAGGGTTTTGCGGAAAGCCAAGTGGTGTTCGTTTTCCGGGTAGGCCAGTTCGCCCAGGATGTGCAGGCAGAAATGCCGAATATGCTCCCGGGGGACAAACTGGAACAGTTCTTCGGCTCCTTCGGAATAATAGAAGTGAACGAGCCGTCCGGCTCCTCGGCCGGCCCCGTCGGCCAGGGCTTTTTCCAGGGCGCTGATCGCCTCCAGGTAAGAATGCCGCAAGGCGCCCAGGCTGTGGGCCTGGTTGCCCACGCCGAAGCGCATATCCAGAGGCACTATTTTCCAGAGGCCCTCGGACAGCGTTTCCAACTGAGGCGGCAGCTTGTCCAGCTTTTCATTCCACAGCAGCAGGAATCGCCCCTGAGAGACCAGCGGCAATATCTGGCAGTTTTCTCCGATCGGGGAAAGTTTCTTTTTCAGCCAGCGATAGACCAGCTCAAAGTGGTCCCGCCCGGCCATTTCCCCGGAAAGACCGTCGGCATTGAAGCCCACGGCCACCACCTGGTAGACCTTGCTCTCCAATGAGGAAAACAGGGGCGCGGCCTTCATCCAGGGAGCCATGAGCGGAATGTCCGTCGGGCCTGGCGCGCGGCTGTCCCCGGTCAGGCGAAAGAACAAATCTTCCTGTGCCCGCCACTCGTTTTCCCAAAGGAGCCTCTGGTTGTGGGTGGAAAAGGAAAAGACGTTGCCGGCCAGTTCGGTGACCAGGGAGGAAAAGGGTTCCACCATTGGCCCCTCATGCAGAATGACCAGGAAAAAAGGGTATTGATTGCCGGCCACGACCGGTGAAACCATGCCGTGTATCTCGCCGAACGATCCTTGCAGCGGAAGTTCCTCGATGCCGGTAAAAGGCTTCAGCTTGTAGGCCTCCAGCAGCAAATCGCCTATTTCCAGGGTGCGTTTTTCACTGAGCGTCACTTCCTGCCCATAGGGCGCCGTTCCGAAGGCGGCGAGATTGAAGAAATAGTCGTAATAGAGCACATGCCGGTTCAGAAGCCGGGCGAAGTAGCGGAGCAGTTCTTCCAGCGAGGAATTGCGGAACAGCGCCTGGGAGATTTTCTTCTGGATGTCGAGGGCGTAGTGAAACTGATTGGTTTCCAGCCGCATCAGTTTGGACTGGAGCAGATGGGACACGATGCCCAGGGTCGTTTCCATGGGAACCCTGAGGATCGGAAAACCCAGTTCGTCCGCCTTTTTCATGACGCCGGGGGAGATCTGGGCCACGAAACGGCCCAGCTTGACAGCCAGGCCGGCCGCTTGAGCCTGGTGCAGCGCCTCGATCAATCCGGCCAGGGCTTTCTGGTCGTCCCGGTACAGCATGGCCGTGGTCAGCAGCAGGGTGTTTGCCTTGATGTACCTGGCGATGTCCGGCGTTTCCGAGGTGTCCAGCCCGTCCACCGGCCGCTCCAGATCGGCTTTTTGGTTCATCACCGTCAATCCGGCTTCCGGAACGGCCTCCAGCAATTCGCTCAGCTTCATCGTCGTCCTCGCGTCTTTCGGGTCGCGTCATCCTTTGTGCACTTTGAACAAATGAGGGAAGTATTTTCGTCAAGCTGACCGATGATTTATTTTTTTCCCGCGGGTAGTGTTCAAACTCAGAAAAATCAGAAAAACCAAAAAACCAGTTTTTTACTTTTACCGAAGTAGCGCCTTCGTGGCAACAGGGAGAAAAGCATGAAGCAAAAAATCGTGGACATGAGAGATTGTCTGGTTCGGCTCAGCGCCATCGGCGCGGCTGAGGGAGGAGGGCTGACCCGTCTGTTGTACTCGCCGTCCTGGCGGCAAGCCCAGGACTGCCTGGGCACCATGTTTGAAGAGATCGGCCTGGCCGCCCGTTTCGACCCGGTGGGCAATCTTTTTGGCCGGATCGAAGGCCGGGAAAAGCCCGAGGAAACCGTGCTGACCGGCTCGCACGTGGATACGGTCAGGAACGGCGGCACGCTCGACGGGCAGTACGGCATCCTGGCGGCCTGGTTGGCGGTCGACCGCCTCATGAAGAAACATGGCCGGCCCAAGAGCTCGATCGAGCTCGTTTCCTTCGCCGAGGAGGAGGGGAGCCGCTTCCCCTATGCTTTCTGGGGCAGCAAGAATCTGGTCGGCGTGGCCGACAGGGAGGTTCTGCGTCAGGCCAGAGACGCCGAAGGCCATTTGTTCCCCGAGGCCATGAGGCAGGCCGGCTTTGACTTTGAAGCCGCGCGGCCCGCGCCCCGGAAAGACATCAAGGCCTTCGTCGAAGCCCATATCGAACAGGGCGGAGTGCTGGAAAACCTGGGCCAGCAAATCGGCGTGGTGACCGATATCGCCGGACAGAAACGCTATACCGTCACGCTGACGGGCGAAGCCAATCATGCCGGAACCACCCCCATGTCCATGCGGCACGACGCCGTGGAAGGCGCGGCGCGCTGCATGGTCCGTCTTCTGGATCAGGCCAGGACACAGGGCGACCCTCTGGTGCTGACCTTCGGCAAGCTGGAAGTCCTGCCCAACATCGTCAATGTCGTCCCAGGGCGGGTCGTTTTCACCGTGGACTGCCGCCACACCGATCAAACAGCCCTCGACGCTTTCGCCCGAACCATTGAGAGCGCCATTGCTCGATGCGCGGACGATCTGGGCCTAACCGCCGAAATCGACTGCTGGATGAACGAGCCGCCCGTTCCCATGAACCGTGAACTGGTTGAGCGGATCGCCCGCGTCTGCCGCGAACAGGGCCTGAAAACCCACGTGATGCACAGCGGCGCGGGACACGACTCCCAGATCCTGGCGCGGCATTACCCGACGGCCATGTTCTTCGTGCCCAGCATCAAGGGCATCAGCCACAACCCGGCCGAGGAAACCAAAATGGAAGATTTGGTGGCCGGGGTCGATGCCCTGGAAGCCATTCTCTACGATCTGGCTTATTAGCCAAAGAAAGGAATCGCCATGATCAATCAAACGCAAAGCAACTCTCTCGGGGTCTACTGGCACAAAATCGTTGGCCTGCTCTGCTTCGGCTGGGTTTCGATCTGGATCTACCGGACCGTCCTGACTCCCATCTACGGAGAAATGCAGGCAACCATAGGCATCACCAGCGATGCCAGCATGGGGGCCATCGCCAGTATTTATTTCTTCAGCTACACCGGCATGCAGATTCCTTCGGGATTCCTGGTGGACCGCTTCGGCATCAAGGCCGTCCTGGTGCCGGGGTTCACGCTCTTCGCCGTGGCGGCGATCCTCATCGGCTCGGCCAACAGCCTGGAGATGATTTATCTGGGGAGTCTCTGCGCCGGTCTCGGCACAGGCGCTTACTATGGATCGGCCTACTCGCTTTCCGGCCGCACCGTCCCGCAGGAAAAACGGAACTTCTCCAACGCCATCATCAACAGCGGCTCGGCGGTGGGCATGGCCATCGGCCTCATCGGATCGAGTTGGCTGGTCAAAAGCCTGGGACTGCCCTGGAACATCATGCTCTACATCATCAGCGGCATCATCCTGGCCGCCATGATCTGCTTCATCGTGGTCATCAAGCCCCAAGAGGTCAACAGGAAAGAGAAGGACGCCCAGGCAAAAGGCGAAGAGCCGGAAGACCTTTCGACGAAAACCGAACTATTTTCCCCGCTCTCCATCAGCTACTACCTGCTGTATTTTGCCACCTGCTACGGCTATTACATGCTGGTGACCTGGCTGCCGAACTTTCTGGAGACAGAGCGCGGCTTTACGGGAATGGCCATTGGCATGTCCTCGGCCCTGGTCGCCTTTGCCTCCATTCCCGGCGCCCTGTTCTTCAGCCGTCTGGCGGACCGCTTTCGCTCCCGCCGCCTGCTGTTCATCGTCTCCCTGGAATTCTGCGCGGCGCTGATGCTGGTGCTGGTCGTGGCTTCCCCAAGCTCCGCTTTGCTGCTGCTGGGTCTCCTGCTCTACGGCCTGACCGGCAAGCTGGCGGTGGATCCGATGCTCGTCTCCCTGGTGACTGAAAACTCGCCCCGCCGCCGCCTGGCCACGCATCTGACCACCTTCAACTTCTGCGGCATGTGCGCTTCGGTGGCCGCGCCTCTGCTGACCGGGCTTATTTCCGACCAGTTTCATTCCAAGATCGGCGGCTTCTATCTCTCCGTATTCCTTTTGGCCGTGTGCACGGTTTTCTTTCTACTTATCAATCGCCGCCGCACGCCGGCGGAATCATTGACCTTTCAATAAGGAGCAAATCATGGGTTACAAAAACGGACAGACCGGCTATCCCGGCGCGCCCCTGGCCTCGCGGGCCGTCATCAAGAAAAACAACTATGCGCTCATTCCCCCCACCGGGCTGGTGAAAAACCGCGTGCCCGGCTTCGACGGCTGCGAAATGACCATCCTGGGCAGCCCCAAGCTGGGAGCCAGTTTCGTGGACTATGTGGTCAGCATGCTGCCGAAAGGCAAGAACGATCTCGGTTTCGGCGGCGACGGCGTGGAAACCTTCGTCTACGTCCTGGACGGCCGGATTCGCGCGGGCGACGGCAGCCGGGACTATGTCCTGGAACGGGACGGCTATCTCTATCTGCCGCCGGACAAAAAAATGTACCTGGAAAACCGGGCCGGCGGAAACAGCGAGCTTTTCCTGTACAAGCGGCGCTATCAGCCCCTGGCCGGCCACCAGCCCCGCGCCTTCGCCGGAAACGCCGGAGAACTCGAGTCCTGTGACTATGAAGGCATGAAGGACGTCCAGATATGGGATCTTCTCCCCACCGACGACCTGGGCTTCGACATGAATTTCCACATCCTGAGCTTCGCACGGGGAGCCTCCCACGGCTACATCGAAACGCACGTGCAGGAACACGGAGCCCTCATCCTTGAAGGCGAAGGGCTTTACAACCTCGACAACGAGTGGCTGACCGTCGAAAAAGGCGACTACATCTTCATGGCCGCGTATGCTCTCCAGGCCGCCTACGGCATTGGCCGGGGCGAACGCTTCCGCTACCTGTACTCCAAAGACTGCAACCGCGACGAAATCCTTTGAGGAGCGAGAAGCATGAACGCCATAGCCAATACCCTGCTTCAAGAAACACCATCGGATCAGGAAACCATCCTGCTGGCGAAAGATCAGCTCGTCGATCTCATCCAGAGAAAGCTTGAACACGCCGGACTCCCTCGGGAGCAGGCCGTGCAAGTCGCCGACCACCTGGCCTACGCCGATTCCCTGGGAGTGCACTCGCACGGCAGCGTCCGGGTGGAGTACTACGCCGAACGCATCTACAAGGGAGGCAGCAATACCCATCCGGACTTCAAGACCGAGCTGACCGGCCCCTGTTCCGCCGTGGTGGACGGCGACAACGCCGTCGGCTTCGTGGTCGCCAATCTCGGCATGCGCCAGGCCATCGAAATGGCCCGCGAAAAAGGTCTGGCGGTGGTCGGCATGAAACGCATGGGCCATTGCGGCACCTTGAGCTATTACCTGCGCCAGGCCGCCGCCGAAGGGCTGGTCGGCCTGTCGATGTGCCAGAGCGACCCGATGGTGGTGCCGTATGGCGGGGCGCAAGCGTTTTTCGGCACCAACCCCATCGGCTTCGCCTGCCCGGTGGAGGGCGGATCGCCCATCGTCTTCGACATGGCCACCACCGTCCAGGCCTGGGGCAAGGTCCTGGACGCCCGGGCGCGCAAAAGGAAAATACCCGCCGACTGGGCCGTGGGTAAGGACGGCCGCCCGACCACCGACCCCTTCGCCCTGGGCGGCCTGTGCGCCGTGGCCGGCGCCAAGGGCTACGGCCTGATGATGATGGTGGACATCCTCTCCGGAACGCTTATGGGCCAGCCCTTCGGGCCGCACGTCACTTCCATGTACGCGCATCTCGACCAGGGCCGGGAACTGGGGCAGTTGCACATCGTCATCAACCCCGCTTTTTTCGGCGACCCCAGGGTATTCACCCGCAACATCGGCCGGATGATCCAGGAACTGCACGCATGCAGACCGGCCGCCGGCCATACCCAGGTGCTCTACCCCGGCGAGCGTTCGGCGCAGGTGGAAAAGAAATACCGCGAAAGCGGCATTCCCATCGTCCGGGAGATTTACGACTATCTGGTCAGCGACGACATTTTTCAAAACACCTACGAACTGGGCGATCCTTTCGCCGTTCGACACTAGGAGGGGGTTCCCATGCTGCATACAATCATCCGGAAAAACAGCTATCAGGATTCCATCACCCTGATGCTCCTGACCAATACGATCGCCACCCTGGACGGCGTGGCCAAGGTCTCCATCATGATGGGCACTCCGGCCAACAAAGACATTCTGGCGGCCAGCGGGCTGGGTACGCCGGAACTCGCCGGCGCCGGAGCCAACGACATTGCCATGGTCATGGATATCGACGGCGAAAACCGCGTCGAAGGCCTGCTGGCGGCGGTTGACGAATTCCTGCGGAAACAGGGCGAAGGCGGAGAAGGTGGCGGAGGGCAGGGCGGGGCGGGCGGCAAAGCGGTCCGGGACTGGCCGCGGGCCTGGTCCGCGCTTCCCGGCAGCAACATCGCGCTGTTGTCGATTCCCGGCGTCTATGTGGAAAACGAGGCCGAGCAGATACTGGAAGAGGGGCGGCACGTCTTCATTTTCAGCGACAACGTCCCCCTGGAGGCTGAAAAACGCCTGAAGAAGAAAGCCGCCGACAAGGGGCTCCTGGTCATGGGGCCGGATTGCGGCACCGCGCTCATCCGGGGGGTGCCCTTTGCCTTTACCAATGTCATTCCCCGGGGCCGGATCGGTATCGTCGGCGCGTCCGGCACGGGCATCCAGGAAATTTCGACCCAGATCGCCCGCCGGGGCGCGGGCGTCTCCCAGGCCATCGGCACCGGCGGACGCGACATCAGCGGCGAGATCGGCGCCTCGACCCTGAAGACCGCCCTGGCCGTCCTGGCCGAAGACCCCGGCACGGATTGCCTGGTGGTGGTGGCCAAACCACCGGCTCTTTCGGTGCGGGAAGAAATCATGAGCGTCTTGCGGGCGATTGAAAAGCCCTGCGTGGCCGTCTTCATCGGCGAGCGCCCGGCCGCTCACGAAGAGGGGCTGTACCTGGCCGACACGCTGGAAGAGGCCGCCGAACTCGCCGTGGCCCTGGCAAACGGCGAAGATCCCTCGGGCCGCGCCTATCGGCCGGAGCTGCCTTCAAGCCCGCCGGACATGGCTGGCCGGACCCTTCGCGGCCTGTACGCCGGAGGGACCCTGGCCGGCGAGGCCGCCGCGCTGCTGACCCGCGCCCTGAATCTAACCGGCGACGGCGCGGGCCATCATGAAGCAGGCTTCATGTTCCGCCACGGCGGCCATGAGATCGTCGACCTGGGCGACGACGCCTACACCCAGGGCAAGCCTCACCCGATGATCGATCCGCAGACCCGCGTCCAGCACATCCTCGACGCGGCCAGGGACGCGCGGACGGGGCTGATCCTGCTGGATTTCGTCGAGGGCTACGGCGCGCACGCCGATATGGCCGCGGCATTGGTTCCAAGCATCCGCGAGGCCGGACAGATTGCCGCGCGGGAGGGGCGGTCCTTACAGTTCATGGCTTGCGTCTGCGGCACGGAAGACGATCCGCAGCCGCGTTCGGAACAGGTCCGCATTCTCGAAGACGCCGGGGTCTATGTCGCTCCCAGCAACGCCGCCCTGGTCGCCGCCGCCCTCATGGCGCTTGGCCTGCGGCTTTCGTTCCCGGCCAAAGGGATCGGCGCTCCCGGCGGCCCCAAAGCCTCGACGCTCCCCCCGGTGCCCGAAGCCGTGCGGCGGCTGTTCGCCGACGGTCCTGTGGTGGTCAACGCCGGGGTGCGCGGCTTCACCAGGCCCTTTGAGGATCTGGGCGTCCCGTATGTCCAACTGGATTGGCGGCCCGTGGCCGGCGGCGATGTCGAACTGCAAGGCATGCTCAAGTTTTTGAGCCGCCATGACGACGGCGCCATCGATCGGGCCAATCAGCGGGTCATCGACAAAATTCTGGCATCCTCGCCCTTCCTGCTGGACGTCAAGCCCGCCCGCGAACTGATTCCCGCGCTGGCTGAAAGAAAGGTCCTGCTCCACGCCGGGCCGCCCATTCGCTGGGAGAACATGACCCGTCCGATGCAGGGTTCCTGCGTCGGAGCCGCGCTGTTCGAAGGCTGGGCCGGCGACGAGGACGAGGCCCGGAAGCTTCTGGAAAGCGGCGGCGTCGAGTTCCTTCCCTGCCACAGCGTGAACGCGGTCGGCCCCATGGGGGGCATCACTTCGGCGCATATGCCGCTGCTGGTGGTGGTCAACAAAACCGGCGGCAACTACGCCTACTGCACGATGAACGAGGGCATCGGAGCGGTGCTGCGCTTCGGCGCCTACAATGATGCCGTCATCGAACGTCTGCGCTGGATGCGCGACGTTCTCGGGCCGGTCTTGTCAAAGGTGCTCAGCGGCATCGAAGGCGGTTTGAATATCAATGTCCTGGTCAGCAAGGCCATTGCCATGGGCGACGAGTTCCATCAACGCAACATTGCCGGTTCCCTGAATTTCCTCAAGGAGATCGCCCCGCTGCTGGTGGCGGCCGACGTTCCGCAGGAACATCGCCGCCAGGTCATGCGCTTTCTGGCCGACACCGACCAGTTCTTCCTCAACATCATGATGGCCGCTGCCAAAAGCGTCATGGACGCCGCCCGCACCCTCGCGCAAGGCAGCGTGGTCACGGCCATGACCCGCAACGGCGAGAACTTCGGCATCCGCATCTCGGGCATGGGGGACGAGTGGTTCACCGCTCCGGTCAACACGCCGGACGGGCTCTATTTCACCGGCTATTCCAGCGCCGACGCCAACCCGGACAT
>JAISQQ010000213.1 GCA_031274075.1 Accumulibacter sp. | reverse complement strand
CCCGTCAAAAATCGAGAGTAGACCTGATTGGCGCACAGTTTACAATACTTTGTCATAACTACTTGAAAGTAAACGTATTTTATCAACTGTTTACGACATCTGCGTATGCGATAGCCCTGGTAATAGGAAACTCTAGCCGATTTCAGCCGCCGGATGGCGGTAGAATGGGCGCTTTGCGAAACCCGTGCCGATCATCATGGTTTGGAAGCCCCATGTCACCGTCGCCGCCGTCGTCGAGCGCGACGGCAAGTTCCTGCTGGTCGAGGAAGAAACCGACGAAGGAATCCAGTTCAATCAGCCGGCCGGCCATCTGGAACGCGGCGAAACGCTGGACGCGGCGGTGGTGCGCGAGGCGCTGGAGGAAACGGGGTATGCGTTCGCGCCGCGCTTCCTGGTCGGCGTCTATCACTGGCGTCACCCGCGCAAGGACATCACCTACCTGCGCTTCGCCTTCGGCGGCGAGCTTACCGGGTACGACGCCGGCCGGGCGCTCGATACGGGCATCCTCGGGACGCGCTGGCTCTCGCTCGAAGAAATCCGCGCCAGCGCCGGCCGGCACCGCAGCCCGATGATCCTGCGCTGCGTCGAGGATTGGCAGGCCGGCAGGCGCTATCCGCTGGAACTCGTCACGCACTACGCATGAGCGCGCGGCTTGCGAGCCTGTTGCCGGCGGCGCTGCTGTCCGCCGTCGCCTGCGCCGCCCCGGCGGCCGGCGCGTCCGAAGCGCTGTCGGTGTGCTTCAACTACGGTTGCCTGACCCAGGCCGAGGTGAGGTTCAGCGACGCGCAACTGGAAGAACTGGGGCGGATGCTGCGCCGCGCGCGCACGCCGGCCGAGGAGCGCGAGGCCATCGGCGAAGCGGTCGGCCACATGCTCGCATGGGCCGGCCAGCAGTCGCCGATCGGCGCGGACCGGGGCGGCAACTACAAGGACGACGCCGTCTATGGAAAGATGGACTGCATCGACCACGCGACGACCACGACGCGCCTGCTGCGCCTCTTGCAGCGTCGCGGCCCGCTGCGCTTCCACCGCGTGCTGGAGCCGGCCTTGCGCCTGCGTTTCGTACTCTTCCCGCACTATTCGGCGCTGATCGAGGAACTGCCGGAGGGCGGCGCGGAAAGAGACAAGGAGGACAAAGAGGACGAAGCGGACGGCGCGACGCCCGCGCGCTTCGTCGTCGATAGTTGGTTTTTCGACAACGGGCGTCCGGCGGCGGTCATGCCGCTGGACGCCTGGCTGGATGGGGAGAGTCCGGATGACGGCGGATGAAGGCAAGGGAAGGACGGTGGTCGTCGGCCTGTCCGGCGGCGTCGATTCGTCGGTCGCCGCGCTGTTGCTCAAGCGCCAGGGCTGGAAGGTCACCGGCGTGTTCATGAAGAACTGGGAAGACGACGATGACGGCGAGCATTGCTCGTCGCGCCAGGATCTGCTCGACGTGATCAGCGTCGCCGACACCCTCGGCATCGACGTCGAAGTGGTCAATTTCGCCAGGGAATACCGCGAGCGCGTGTTCTCCATTTTCCTCGAAGAATACCGGGCGGGCCGCACGCCGAACCCGGACGTGGCGTGCAATTCCGAGATCAAGTTCAAGGCCTTCCTCGATCACGCCCTGCAAATGGGCGCCGAGCGGATCGCCACCGGCCATTACGCCGGCGTGCGCGAGTCGAACGCCGGCGACGGCCGCATGCAGTTGCTCAAGGCCGAGGACGGCGTCAAGGACCAGAGTTACTTCCTGCATCGCCTCGACCAGCGGCAGTTGTCCAGGACCCTGTTCCCGCTGGCCGGCCTGTACAAGCGCGAGGTGCGCAAGATGGCCGCGGAGGCCGGGCTGCACGTGGCCTTGAAGAAGGATTCCACCGGCATTTGTTTCATCGGCGAGCGCCCGTTCAAGGAGTTCCTGATGCGCTACCTGCCGCCGCAAAAAGGCGAAATCCGCGGCCTCGACGACGACCGCCCGCTCGGCGAGCACGACGGCCTGGCCTACCACACGCTGGGCCAGCGCAAGGGCCTGCGGATCGGCGGCGTGAAGGACGGCAAGGGCAGCGCCAGCGGCGACCACGAAGCCTGGTTCGTCGCCCGCAAGGACATGGCGCGCAACATCCTCTACGTGGTGCAAGGCCACGATCACCCGGCGCTGTTTTCAGACCGTCTCGCCGCCGGTCAGCTTTCCTGGATTTCCGGCGAGACGCCGCGCGCGCACTGGGTCTACGGCGCCAAGACGCGCCACCGGCAAGCCGACGCGCCGTGTGAAATCGAAAGCATCGACGCCAGCGGCTGCCAAATCCACTTCGCCGCGCCGCAATGGGCCGTCACGCCCGGACAAGCGGTGGCGGTTTACGAAAGCCGGGTATGCCTCGGCGGAGGGGTGATTCTTTAGGCCAGGGATCAGGTGGCAGGTGGCAGGAGTTACCGGCGCTTCGCGCCGCAGGATCCTGACACCTGACATCTGTCACCTGATCCCTGATTTACCCAATATCGTGTCCATGACCGCGCTGATCATTGCCGCCGCATTCGTGTCGCAGGGGCTGGGGCAAATTCCATTGAGATCGTTGACGATCCCCTGGATCAATGCTTGTTGCACATGAGGCGGATTGGGAATGTCGATTTCTTCCACCTTGCCGTCGAGATGAATACGCAGCGGAGAGTCGTCGAAAAAGACAAATTCGATCCGGCCCCGGGTTCCAGTGATTTCGATTCGGTCCTCATCGTCGCGGCCGACATAACACCAGTTTCCGGCGCCAAGCACTCCTCCGGCATGCCGCCAACTCGCGCTGACGGTATCTTCGACGGCATAGAGTCCGCCCCGGTTGCCTGCCATGCCATGGACTTCCGTAATCGGTCCAAACCACGAAACAAGCGTGTCAAGCACATGTACGCCCATGTCCAGAAACTTGCCGCCTCCCGATATTTCTCCACGCACGCGCCAGGGCAAGGTTTCACGGGAGAACTCCTCGGGCGCCGGTTTTTGCCTCTGCAAGACGCCTACGCCGCAAACGGCGCCGATAACCCCTTGCTCGAGCAAGGCCTTCACCTTGAGAAAACGCGGCATCGCCCGCCGATAGAACGCGACGTAGAGACGCACGCCGGCGTGCTGGCAAGCCGCGATCATCTCCTGGGACTCGGCATGGTTCATGGCCATGGGCTTTTCGACATAGACGTGCTTTCCGGCGGCGGCGGCCTGCAGGGTCAAGGCCTTGTGCCCGTTGGGCGGCGTGGAAATGTAGACCGCGTCGATGTCCCGGTCGGCCAGCAGCGCCGCGGCGTCCGGATAAACCCTGGGCACGCCGTGGCGCCGCGCGTAGGAATGCGCCTTGCTCAAGGTCCTGTTGGTAACGCCCAGCAAAGTGGAATGCTCGGATTTGTAAAAACCCGGCCCGCTCTTCACTTCCGTGACATCACCGCATCCAATCATGCCCCAACGAATGGTTTTCATCGTAAACCCGGCTCCGATTTGAAACCCTGTCCTTCAGGGGCAATTACGCCGATCCTGCAAGAAGACGGAAGACAGTAATATTTGCGGGCGCGAAGCGCCCGGTAAGCAAACTGTCCTCTGTCGTCAGTCCTCTGTCTTCTGAAACCCTCAACCCTTCGGCGCCGTCTCCGCGAACGCGGGGCGCTGCATCAGCTTGTCGTACAACTGGCCGAGCTTGGGGTGCTTGGTCCGCCAGTCGATTTCGGGGAAGCGGAAGACCAGGTAGCCCAGCGCGCAGCCGGTGGAAATGTCGGCCAGGGTGAAATGGGTGCCCATGCACCACGAGCCGTCGTCGCCCAACTGGCTGGCCATGTAGTCTATGCCCTTGGCGATCTTGTCCATCTGGCGGGCGATCCACTCGGCGCTTTGCTGCGCCTCGGGACGCTTTCTTTCGAGAAACACCAGCGCCGCCGCGTCGCAAACGCCGTCGCCCAGCGCTTCCCAGCGCTTGACCTCGGTACGCTCGCGGTTCGGCGCCGGCATCAGCTTGTTGTTCGGCGCCACGTTGTCGAGATACTCGCTGATCACCCGCGAATCGAAGAGCATGATGTCTTCGTCGAGCGCCAGAATCGGAATCTTGCCCAGGGGATTGAGGTTGGGAACGTTCGATCCCGGCGTCCAGGGCGAATCGATCTCGAATCCGCATTCGATCTTTTTTTCCGCCAATACGACCCGCACCTTGCGAACGAACGGGCTGGTCAGTGATCCGATGAGCTTCATGGTTTTTTTCGAATGAATACAGGTAGGCCAACGGGCGGATTATATACCATCGCCGACGCCCGAATCCGCCGGAGATTTTGCCGGACGGGTAAAATGTTGTTTTTCCGCACTTTGCAAAGGTCTGTCCCATGCCGCATCCCCTTTCCACGCTCACCGCCCTTTCTCCGCTCGATGGCCGCTATGCCGCCAGGCTGGACGCCCTGCGCGGCCAGTTTTCGGAATACGGGCTGATCCGCCGCCGCCTCCAGGTGGAGATCGAGTGGCTCAAGGCGCTGGCCGCCGAGCCGCGTTTCGCCGAGATCCCCGCCTTCTCGCCGGCGACGCTGGCCGAACTGGAGCGGGTGGCGCATGGCTTCGGCCCGGAACACGCGGCCGAGGTCAAGGCCATCGAGACGGGGGAAGCGGGGAAGGCGGGGACCAACCACGACGTCAAGGCGCTCGAATACTGGATCAGGGAAAAGTTCTCGGGCAACCCGGAAGTGAGGCGCGTCTGCGAATTCATTCACTTCGCCTGCACCTCGGAAGACATCAACAACCTGTCGCACGCCCTGATGCTCAAGGCGGCGCGCGACGAGGCGATGCTGCCCGCGCTGGACCGGCTGATCGCCCGCCTGCGCGAACTGGCGCACGCGCACGCCGCCTTGCCGATGATCTCGCGCACGCACGGCCAGCCGGCGACGCCGACCACGCTGGGCAAGGAAATGGCCAACGTGGCGCATCGCCTGCGGCGCGCCCGCCGGCGCATCGCCGAGATCGGCCTGCTCGGCAAGATCAACGGCGCGGTCGGCAACTACAACGCCCATCTGGCGGCGTATCCCGATTACGACTGGGAAGCTTTCGCCCGGCGCTTCGTCGAATCGCTGGGTCTCGAATTCAACCCCTACACCATCCAGATCGAGCCGCACGACGCGCTGGCCGAACTGTTCGACGCCTTCGCGCGCGCCAACGCCATCCTGATCGACCTCGACCGCGACGCATGGGGTTATATCTCGCTCGGCGTCTTCAAGCAGAAACTGAAGGCCGGCGAGGTTGGCTCGTCGACCATGCCGCACAAGGTCAACCCGATCGATTTCGAGAATTCGGAAGGCAATCTGGGCCTGGCCAACGCGCTTTTGCGCCATCTCTCGGAAAAACTGCCGATTTCGCGCTGGCAGCGCGACCTGACCGATTCGACCGTGTTGCGCAACATGGGCGTGGCGCTCGGCTACACGCTGCTCGCCTACGATTCGCTGCTGCGCGGCCTGGACAAGCTGGAAGTCGACGCCGGCCGCCTGCGCGCCGATCTCGAGGCCAACTGGGAACTCCTGGCCGAGCCGATCCAGACGGTGGCGCGCCGTTACGGCGTGGACAATCCCTACGATCAGCTCAAGGAACTGACCCGCGGCAAGCGTGTTTCCGCCGAAGAGATGCGCGAATTCGTCAAGGCGCTGCCCATTCCGGACGCGGCCAGGCAGCGACTGCTCGCGCTGACGCCCTGGGACTACACCGGCAAGGCCGCCGAACTCGCGCGCCGGATTTGATTTTCAGGGTTCAGAGGACAGAAGACAGAGGACAGAAGACAGTAATATTTGCGGGCGCGAAGCGCCCGGTAACTGACTGTCCTCTGTCTTCTGTCCTCTGTCCTCTGATAAAAGGAGAAAAACATCATGACGCAGTTCGCGGAGAACCTGAAGAAACTCCCCGGAATTTCCCATCTGGCGGCGATCCGGCTGCTCGACGGCGAGGGTAATGTCGCCGCGGTCATCGAAAACAAGGCCGGCTGCCAAGGCTCGCTCGCCGTGTACAACCATCTCGCCCAGATCTACGGCGCGATCACCCCGGACGCCGCGAGGAAAGGGCTGGAACTCTTCGCCGAACACGCCGAGGAAGCGCGGCAGCATCCGGGCAAGCATCCGCACATCGACCGGCTGACGGCGCTGATCGAGGAAAAGAAGACCCTGCGCATCAAGCATGTTTTCGCCGTCTGATCCCGTGAGTCGATGACTGGACCAGGGCCATCGCCTACGCGGATGTCGCAAGTAGTCGAAAGAGACCGTTTTGTCAGGAAGGCCGGCTGGGTTTCCTGGGAGCGCGGGGCACCCGCCCCGCAACAGCGGGAATGACGCGACCGCCGCCGTTGTGGGGCGGGTGCCCCGCGCTCCCAGGGGCGGCTCGGAGTGAGGCTTTCATTAATGAGCTTGTGTAAGATACCCGCGCTCCCGGAGAAGTTCGCAAACAGCTTCTCGGGGCCAGCCCTTCCTTTTTGTGCCGAAAAATCAAATGCCTGAAACGAAACCCTATCGCGCCAGCGTACAAAGAATCAGAGCGGAAGGCGGCTTGGACGCGGCGCTGCTCGAACGCATGGCCGCCCTCTACCTCGCGCATTACGACGGCAGCAGCGAGGCCTTGTTTTGCCGCGACTTGCGGGAAAAGGACGAGGTCGTGCTGTTGTACTGCGCGGAGGAACTGGCCGGCTTCAGCGCCTTCAAGTGCTATACGGCGAGCTGGCGCGGACAGCCGGTGCGCGTGGTCTATTCCGGCGACACCGTGGTCGCGCGGCAGCACTGGGGACAACAGGCGCTGGCTTTCGCCTGGATCACCCGCATGGGCGAAATCCGGCGGCAGGCGCCAGAGACGCCGCTCTACTGGTTTTTGCTGGTCAAGGGACATCGCACCTTCAAATACCTTTCCGTTTTCGGCAAAAGTTTTTTCCCGCACTGGCAACTCCAGCGCCCCGATTTGCGGGCCTTGGCGGAAGAACTGGCTTCGGCCCGCTTCGGCAAGGATTACGACCCGGCTTCCGGCATCGTGCGCTTTCCCGATTCCAGAGGTCGCCTGCGCGCCGATATTGCCGCGCCGCGCGCGGAAGAACTCGCCAAACCCGGCACACGTTTTTTCCTGCGAAAAAACCCCGGCTACGCCCAGGGCGACGAACTGGTCTGCCTGTGCGAACTGGTCAGCGCCAACATGAAACCGCTGGCGGCGCGGCTTTTCGAGCACGCGGGAAGCGTTCGCCCATGACTTGGCTGACTTGGCTGACCCGGCTGCTCACGCGCCATGCCCACAGCGCCTACCTGCGGCGCTACGGCAGTCCGCGCACCCTCGACGCCTTCCGCGAACGGTTGCCGCTGTGCCGCTACGAGGATTTGACGCCCTGGATGGCGCGCGTTGCGGCGGGAGAGGCGGATGTGCTTTTCGCCGGAACTCCCGTCGCTTTCGAGCGCACGGGCGGCAGCGGCGGCGGCGCCAAATTGATTCCGTATTCGGACGCCGGGCTGGAGGATTTCCAGCGCAATCTCGGCCCCTGGATCGAGCGGCTGTTTCAGGCTCATGCCATCGCGGGACGCGCCTATTTCGCCACCAGTCCCGCGGCGCGCGCGCCGGAATACATCAACGGCGTTCCCGTGGGGCTGCCCGATGCCGCCTATCTGGGCGAGCGCCTGGGCAAAATGCTGGCGGCGCGTTCCATCGTCACGCCCGACATCGCGCGGCAAACCGATCTGGCGGCATGGCGACGCAAGACCCTGCGGGCGCTTGCGGAGGCGGAAGATATGGAACTCATTTCCGTGTGGAGCCCCACTTTTTTATTGCGCCTGCTGGACGACATTCCCGACCCGCAACACTGCTGGCCGCGCCTGAAACTGGTCAGTTGCTGGCAGTCCGGCGCGTCCCGCCCCTACGCGCGGGAACTCGCCGCGCGCCTGCCGCAGGCGCGATTCGAAGGCAAGGGGCTGATGTCGACAGAAGGCGTGGCCAGCGTGCCGGACGCGCAAGGCCGCGTCGTGCCCGCTGCGCACGGCTTTGTCGAATTCCTCCCCGATGGCGCGCCGGAATGCGTCGATGCGCCGATTGTCGGCGCGCAATACGAAATCGTCCTCACCACCGCCAGCGGCCTGTATCGCTACCGCACCGGCGACCGCGTACAGGTCTTGGCGCACACCGAAGCCGGCTTGCCGGTCCTGGAATTCATCGGGCGCGACAGCCTGTGCTGCGATCTGGTCGGCGAAAAACTGACAGACGCCTTCGTCGCCCAATGCCTGCAAGCCTTGCCAATAAGCACGGAAACCCTGCTCGTACCGGACGTATCGCGTCCCGGCTATGTGCTCGTCAGCGCCAGACCGCTGGCGGCGGAAACGCTGGCGGCGCTGGAAAACCGCCTTGCCGCCAACCCGCAATACGCCTACGCCCGCGCCCTGGGACAACTCGCGCCCCTGCGCGCACTCGTCTGTCCCAGCTTCCAGCGCCGCGTCGAACACCACCTGCTGCAGCGCGGCCAACGCCTGGGCGACCTCAAGGCCAGCAGCCTGCGCGGCGAAGCGTTCTGGCTGGCGTGTCTTGAAGGAAATATCTGAATAAATGTCAGGGAAACTCTGGGTAAATCGAAATAACCGAAATTCGTCATTCCCACGAAAGTGGGAATCAGTGTTTTCAAGAGGCAAGACGCAAACATCCGGCGGATATTTCACGAAACGCTCAATACCTCATCACCTCATCGCTGATGGGAAAATCGCCGGCGAACACCCGCTTTCCCCTGGCGCGCAAGGCGCCTCGCCGCCTTGCCTTTCTTTTTTCCGGTAGTCCGCATAGGCTGGGGTGAGCGAAGCGAACCCCAGCATCGAATGTCCATTGGCTTTTGTGTTGGGGTTCGCTGCGCTCACTCCAACCTATGCGCGCTATGGCGGGGTTCAGGTGACAGGTGTCAGGTGTCGGTAACTTGCGGCGCGAAGCGCCGGTAAATCCTGTCACCTGCCACCTGAAAATCATCTAGCCAGCCTCCCGCCGCCGAGGAGGCGGAGGGGTTAAAGTGAGTTTTTGCGAACGCTTTAACCGACAGGAGGCTAAGATGAAATATAGCGGAATTGACCTGCATTCGAACAACTGCTGGGTGACGGTCACCGATGAGGAAGACCGGGTGGTGGCAGGAAAGCGGGTGCCCAACGATCTGGAGAAGATTTTGAGGCTACTCTTGCCCTGGCGTGACGAGCTGGTCGGCGTAGTCGTCGAGTCGACCTACAACTGGTATTGGTTGGTCGATGCGCTGCAAGCGGCCGGCTTCAAGGTTCACCTGGCCAACACCGTAGCCATCAAGAAGTACGAAGGACTCAAGCACAGCGGCGACGAAGCCGACGCGCGTTACCTGGC
The DNA here is from genome assembly GCA_031274075.1 of Accumulibacter sp. Lineage (GTDB taxonomy): Bacteria > Pseudomonadota > Gammaproteobacteria > Burkholderiales > Rhodocyclaceae > Propionivibrio. The sequence continues at coordinate 161 of JAISQQ010000213.1, read as the reverse complement.
CCACCTGCTGCGCCTGGGTCTCCTGCCCACGGGAACGATACGGCCGCCCGAGCAACGCGCCGTGCGCGATCTGGCTCGCAAGCGCCTGCAGTTGGTGCGCAGTCGAACCACGCACATTCTTGCCGTCGAGAACATCCTGGCCCGCCAACAGGGTCATCGAC
>JAISQQ010000182.1 GCA_031274075.1 Accumulibacter sp. | reverse complement strand
CGGCAGGCTTTCGGTTGGCGGGCGCGTCAAACGCTGGTCTCCCTGACGTTCCGGCAAAACGTGACGGTAATCGAGGACGGGCAGGATCGTTACGGACGCACCGTCGGGACGGTTTACGTCGGCCGCGTCAACGTGAACCAGGAACTCGTTCGCCGGGGCATGGCCTGGGCCGGCCGTTATCAATTCAGCGATCCCACCCTGACCCGGATCGAAGCCGAAGCGCGACGCCAGAAACGCGGGCTTTGGGCAAATCCTTCCCCGGTACCGCCGTGGAATTTCCGGAAACGGAAACGCTGAACGCCGTTCGACTCGCCCCGCTCTTCGCCGGAACCGCGTCGCTTTGACGGACTTGAGTTCGGACGCAGGCAAAGTCGAACCATCCTGAAAGCGGCAATTGAACGCGATTTCCATGAGTCAAGCGATTGAGGGTTCAGGTGACAGGTGGCAGGTGGCGGGGAACGGGGTTTACCGGCGCTTCGCGCCGCAAATATTGTTCGACGGCCTTGAATCATGCGGCGCGTCGTCGTCCCGGCGAAAGCCGGGACCCAGTTCGTTTTCTCCGGCGGCGCAGCCGCCGCTTTTCGTATTCGTCGGCTCTTGAAACAAGCCCATTACGCCAGCTTCTCGGCTGCCCCTGGAAGGCGCACACTTCCCGCCGGTTCCCCGAATCCCGTGGTGCGGAAAAGCGCCGCACGAGATAAGCGGCGGCTGCGCCGCCGGAGAGAAGGACTTGAGTTCGGACGCAGGCAAAGTCGAATCATCCTGAAAACGGCAATTGAACGCGATTTCCATGAGTCAAGCGATTGTTTGGATTGCGCTTTTTATAGCAATTTTTTTGTGAATTTAATATTAGTGTCAAATAAAACCGCTATAAGTGTGCTGGCATCACCCATTTGCAACTACTCCGCAACCAAAGAAATGGGTCTAAAAGTCGCGCGTACACTGGGATTCAACCGTTCCAGGCGAGCTTGCAACTGCCGTTTTCAGGATCATCCTCCTTTCCGGAAGCAATGATTGTGCCGATAATTTCTTCATATGCGATAATCGAGCGCCAAAAATCAGTTTTGAGGCCTCCCATGCCCGAGCGCGTCGATGCCCGTCTGTTTCAGTCTGTGGCCGAGGTCGTGAAACGCATGGAGACAGAAGCTTGGCGATGAGTATGCGAAAAACCGCCGCTGGCCATGAACCAGCCGGCTATCCGGCCACGAACTATCTCAACCGCGAACTGGGTATCCTGGCCTTCAACCGGCGTGTCCTGGCGCAGGCCAAGGACGCCGCCACGCCGCTGCTGGAGCGCTTGCGCTTTCTGTGCATCGTCAGCAGCAATCTCGACGAGTTTTTCGAGATCCGCGTCGCCGGGTTGAGGGAACAGGTCAAGCTCCACTCGGTGAGTCTCACGCCGGACGGGCTTTCGGCGCAGGGTGCGCTGGAATCCATCAGCCGCGAAGCGCACGCCATGGTCGAGGAGCAATACGCGCTGCTCAACCGCGAAATCCTGCCGGGGCTGGCCGCCAAGGGCATCGCTTTCCTGCGCCGCGGCGCGTGGGACGAGGCGCAATTCGAGTGGATCCGGGACTATTTCTTCCGGGAAGTGATGCCCGTGCTGACGCCGATCGGCCTGGATCCGTCGCATCCCTTCCCGCGCCTGCTCAACAAAAGCCTCAATTTCGCCATCGAGCTGGAGGGCAAGGACGCCTTCGGGCGCAGCATCGGCAAGGCGATCGTGCAGGCGCCGCGGGTCTTGCCGCGGGTCATCCGCCTGCCGAAGGAACTGTGCGCGTGCGAGTACGGCTTCGTTTTTCTCTCGTCGGTGCTGCACGAGTTCGTCGGCGAGTTGTTCTCCGGCATGAACGTGCTCGGCTGCTACCAGTTCCGCGTGACGCGCAACAGCGACCTGTTCATCGACGAGGAAGAGGTCAAGAATCTGCGCGAAACCATCCAGGGCGAACTGCCGCAACGCCATTTTTCCGACGCCGTGGTGCGTCTGGAAGTCAGCGACAGTTGTTCGCCGGCGATGACCGAATTCCTGCTTGGGGAGTTCGGCCTTACCGGCAACGAGCTGTACACCGTCGCCGGACCAGTCAACCTGGTGCGGCTGATGCGGATTCCGGAACTGGTCCGGCGCGGCGATCTGCTGTTCGCGCCGTTCAAGGCCGGCATGCCCAAGACGGTCAAGAAGACGCCTTCGATCTTCGACTCGATCCATGCCGGCGACATCCTCCTGCATCACCCATACCAGAGCTTCGCGCCGGTCATCGAGCTGCTCGACCAGGCCGCCGTCGACCCGCGGACGGTGGCCATCAAGATGACCGTGTATCGCACCGGCACCGATTCGGTGCTGATGCAGTCGCTGCTGCGCGCCGCGCAGAACGGCAAGGAAGTCACCGTCGTCGTCGAGTTGATGGCGCGTTTCGACGAAGAAGCCAACATCGGCTGGGCGACCAAGCTCGAACGGGTCGGCGCGCACGTGGTGTATGGCGTGGTGGGCTACAAGACGCACTGCAAGATGCTGATGATCGTGCGCCGCGACGAGGGCCGCCCGGGCAGCGTCCTGCGCCGCTACGTGCATCTCGGGACCGGCAACTACAACCCGGTGACGGCCCGGCTGTACTCGGATTTCAGCCTGCTGACGTGCAACGAGGAGATCGGCGACGACGTCAACGAGGTCTTCAAGCAGTTGACCGGCCTGGGACTCTCCCGGCAGCACAAGCACGTCTGGCAGGCGCCGTTCACCCTGCACGCCAACATGCTCGCGGCGATTCGCGAGGAGGCCGCGGCGGCGCGGGCCGGCAAGCCCGCGCGCATCATCGCCAAGATGAATTCGCTGCTCGAACAGGGGATCATCGACGCCCTCTACGACGCCTCGTGCGCCGGCGTCAGGATCGACCTGATCGTGCGCGGCGTGTGCGCCCTGCGGCCGGGCATCAAGGGCCTGTCGGAAAAAATCCGGGTGCGTTCCATCGTCGGACGCTTCCTTGAACACCATCGCGTGTTCTATTTCCACGCGGGCGGCAAGGAAAAGGTGCTGCTCGCCAGCGCGGACTGGATGGAACGCAATTTCTTCCGGCGCATCGAAACCGCCTTCCCCATCCTCGACCGGAAGATCAAGCGCCGCGTGATCAACGAGGGCCTGCGGGTGTATCTCGCCGACAACCGCCAAGCCTGGGAGATGGACGCCGCCGGCGGCTACCGCCCGCGGCGCGCGGCGCGCGGCAAGCCGCGCTGCGCGCAGGAGGAGCTGATCGCGCTGTTGAAGCCTTAGAAACTGTTTTAGAAATCAGAAAGACGTTTGAGACGCCGATGGAACATCCCGGGTCGGGCGCGCTCTCCGAGCGCGCCGGGGGGGCGGCGGTTTCGGAGAAACCGCCCTACCTTCCCCCAGGGCTTGAATTGAGGTTTTTGGGATCAAAGCATTTCTCGTACCAATTTTTTTAAAACAGCTTCCCAGAGGTGGATCGGAGAGAGGCTTTCATCAATGAGCTTGTGTAATAAAATACCCGCGCTCCCAGAGAGAAGATCGCAAACAGCTTCTGAGTGAAACGTAAAATAGCGGGAATCCGCTGGAGCGTTTCTTTTTTTCGTTTTTCATGATTTTGCGTTCCACTGGCCAGCTTTCATTGTTCACTACTTTTCCAGGTTGAAATCATCATGGCATCTCCCCAAGCCGCCGCGCCTCGTCCCGCCGGCGCTCCGCTCTCCATCGACGCCGCCCGTTATCTCGGAACCGACGGCATCCGCCGGGTCAAGCCCGAGTGGGAGATCATCGTCGCCGAGCGCGCCTTTCCGCCGCATCCGGAAAACCCGCAGGCCGACTGGCTGCCGGCGGTCGTCGTTCCCGCCCTCAAGCTGATCGTCGAGGACCAAGGCGGAGCGCGTTCCTTCGCCTCCATCGGCACCGGCGCGGGAGTGGACATCCTGACCGGCGTCGAGCTCCTGGGCGCCCGCGTGGTGGGCGCCACCGACGTCTTTGCCGACATCACCGACGCCGCCGAGTGGAACATCCGCAACAACCTGGGCGCCGGCCATCCGGTCGAGGTGCATGTGGGCGCGGGCGACCTGCTGGCGCCGCTGGCGGGCCGGGGGCTTTCCTTCGACGTGATCTACGAGAATCTCCCCAATATCCCGCTGTCCGACGCCGCTTCGCTGGAAAAGCGGCGCAATTCCTCCAGCTTCGTGCCGCGGCGGACGGAGGAGGTGCCGCAATTCGCCAGGGACTGGCTGCTGGAACTGCATCACATCGCCCTGGTCCAGGCCGGGGATTTCCTCAGCCGCGACGGCTTCGTCATATCCACCCTGGGCGGGCGGATTCCGCTGGAATATTTGCGGCGGCTCGCCGAATCCGCGGGACTCGCGCCGAGCTTCCTCACCTATTCCTGGAAGGTGCAGGTCGAAGGTGAAGACGTGCTGCCCTCGTATGCGGCACTGGAACGCAAGGGCTTGGGACCCTTCTCGTATTACCCGGTCGACGCCCTGGAAAAAGCCTTCGAGGGCGTTTCGCCCAGGGAAAGCGGCGTGCGCGCCCTGGAAATCGAAGGCGACCTGCTGCCCCACCGCGTCACCGCGACCCAGGCCTGGGAGGCTTACCGCGAGGGCCGGCGCGTCGGCCATACGGTGGCGGTGCTGAAATCGGCGAAGGTCTGAATGATGCGCGCATTGACTGCGGAACGCATGCAAACGCTGGCAACGGCCCTGGTCGAGGCCTACGCCGTCCGGGGCGGAGAATCCGAACGCGAGAAACGGGAAATCGCCCTCGTCCTGGGAGAGGTGAACGCGGCGCTGAAACAGCCGCCGGCCGTCCGTTTCTTTGACCCGCACGGCGTCACCAGATATGTCGACCCGGCCGTCGCCGCCGCCCGCGCCACCGCGCCGGCCCTGGCGGCGGCGCTGGAACCGGTCGCGGCCGAGCTTCACTGGCGCTACAGCTACGTCCCGCGACCCGACGCGCCGGGGCTGGAAAACGAAATGGCCTGGACGGAAATCGTCGGACCGGGGCATTACTGGCATTCGGACCACGTCTGCCTGGGACTGACGCTGATCGCCCCCGGCAATCTCTATCCCGACCATCGTCATCCGGCGGTCGAGCTATACACCGTCGTCACCGGGGAATCCGACTGGACGCTTGAAGGCGTCACCACGCGGCGCAAGCCCGGCGACCGCATCCTGCACGAAAGCGACGTCGTCCACGCCATGCG
>JAISQQ010000173.1 GCA_031274075.1 Accumulibacter sp. | reverse complement strand
ACCGTCGGCGCCTACGTCCCCGGCTCCGACCCGGTGCTCGACCAGGCGGTCGGCCTCTATCCGCGCATGGAAAAATACCTGCAACAGGATTTCAACGAATGCGCCCGGTTTGAGGAAAGCGTAGCGGGCTTGCGGGAACTGTTTGAGACGGCGGACGCCTGACGCCCGCACCTCATGTTTTCAGGGGGCTTCCGCCCCGCAAGGGTTATTCCCTCCTCTTCAAGGCTAATGTTTCCCCCCAACCCTTCCATCGTAAAACTAACTCCGGTTTGAAACCCCGCCCTTCAGGGCGGTGGGAGCCAAACCCCGGCCTGAAGGACGGGGTTTCGGCGACCGTTTTGGGAGGGGATGCAAACCCCTTCCAAAACACGTTAGACCGACAGGCATGAATGCCTGTCGCTAATTTCTTGCTCGTTGCTCTTTTCTGGCCAATACACGCCATGTCAGGGGGTAATGTGAGCGTTTCTTCCGCAATACCCGGAGTCCAACTCTGGAGAGTCGGTACTTTTACTTATAGAAAAGAATTGGCCTGTGAATACATCAGTGACATCGCCGAGGGTGTACGCGATTTGGATGAATTCTATCGATACTGCGACGGTACTCGGTCCGTCTATTTAGATTCGTTCGATTCGCCCATCACTTGCAAGTCAGAACCTGAGGGCGACTACGCCTACTTTATTTGTTTGAAAACATCGGACAAGCGCCTTCTTTCCGTCGCTCCTCGCCTTGTTATTGTGTCAAAGAAACCACTTTTACCTCGGTTAATGCCGCTTCCATTGACGAAGGAAGAATCTGAAAGGCTCAGGAAGGCCGAGAAAGCCTCATTAGGCGCTTTTGCCAATGAAGATAAGCATGATGTTGTCCGATACAAGATTTCTTCACCAAACGGGTTCATTTATATTTCAGATGTAAGCTCGTCTCTCGAAAAATTCTCGGCAGTTTTCCGTGAGATCAATGGGAAGTTGCAAAATATCCGTAACTTTGGGCTTATAGAAGGCTTTTGGGACTTGGATGCGGATGGCATGCCAGAAGCCTTGGAAAATATATGTGGTGATGAAGGATGTGAGGATCAGTTCTGGTCGCTGATTCCGAAGCTCCATATAGTCGTTAGTCGCGCTGAATATTGACAAGCCCGAATAGGTTGGGGTGAGCTTGCGAACCCCAACATTGGAATGACTCATTGGCCGTATGTTGGGGTTCGCTTCGCTCACCCCAACCTATGCGATATCCATCGAATTTCTGTAACTGGCTTTCCGGTAAAGAACTTTCCCCATGCCTTGGATCGTTTCCGGTTTAAGTATCGACATATTTCATCGCATGAACCTTGATATAAGCATAGGCGCGTCGTCCCGGCGAAAGCCGGGACCCCGTTCGTTCCTCAAATTTACTGTCCTCTGTCCTCTGGACTGGATTCCGGCTTGCGCCGGAATGACGGAGTGGATTGCGCCGGAATGACGGGGAGGAAAACCAGATGACAGACGCCGGAGATCGGGAATCAGTAAATAACGCGGCGGCGAAGCCGACGGAAACCTTACTGTTCCCTGACACCTGTCCCCCGATACCCGATCTCGGCTCCGCTTACCAGCAAGCCGCCCGGCGCATCGGGCGCCTCGACGCGCGCCGCTTGCTGGAATACGTCTGCGGCGGCACGCACGCCGACCTGATCGCGCATCCCGAACGCGCCCTGAGCGACGCCCAGGCGTCGCGTTTCGCCAGCCTCGTCGAGCGCCGGGCGGCGGGCGAGCCGCTCGCTTATCTTTTGGGCAGCGCCTGGTTTTGCGGTCTCGAATTCACCGTCACCCCCGCCGTGCTCATCCCGCGCCCCGAAACGGAGCTACTCGTCGATCTCGCGGCGCGGCGCGCCGAAGCGCTGGAACGGCCGCGCATCGTCGATCTCGGCGCCGGTTCCGGTGTCGTCGCCGTCACGCTGGCGCGCCGCTGTCCCCAGGCCGGGTTGACCGCCATCGACGTTTCCGCCGCCGCGCTCGACGTGGCGCGCAGCAACGCCGCGCGGCACGGCGCGGCGGTGCGTTTCCTGCAAGGCGATTGGTACGCGCCGCTCGCCGGCGAACGCTTCGATCTCATCGTCTCCAATCCGCCCTACGTCGCCGACGGCGACCCGCACCTTGCGCGGGATGGCCTGCCGTTCGAGCCGCGCCTCGCGCTGAGCGACGGCGTCGCCGGCGGCGACGGCCTGGCCTGCGTCCGCCGCATCGTCGCCGGCGCGGTGCGCCATCTGGCACCCGAGGGCTGGCTGTTGCTGGAACACGGTTACAATCAAGCGTCCGAAACGCGTAAACTGTTGGATCAGGCCGGATTCCGGGAAGTCGAGTCCTGGCGGGATGACGCGGGAATCGAGCGGGTGAGCGGCGGCATCAGAGGTCAGGAATCAGGAATCAGGGATCAGTAATATTTGCGGGCGCGAAGCGCCCGGTAATTTTTACTGATCCCTGATTCCTGACCTCTGATCCCTGATTCCTGACACCTGATATCTGATATTCAAAGGGTTATTCTCATGGACGCACAGGAAATCATCAAGGAACAGGTGAACGGCCACCCGGTGGTGCTTTATATGAAGGGGACGCCGCGGATGCCGATGTGCGGTTTTTCGGCCAAGGCGGTGCAGATCTTGCAGGCGTGCAACCTGCCGCTGTTTTTCAGCGTCGACGTGCTCGAGGAACCGGAGATCCGCGAGGGGATCAAGCTCTTTTCCGACTGGCCGACCCTTCCGCAGCTTTACATTCGCGGCGAGTTCATCGGCGGTTGCGACATCATGCGCGAGATGTACGAGAGCGGCGAGTTGCAGCAACTGCTCGAAGGCCTCGCGGCCCCGGATTGAATTCAGGGGACAGGAGTTTCGCAGCGCGGAGGCCCATCCGCCGGCCCATCCTCTCGGCGGCGAAGCCGACGCGGGTTCAGAGGACGGAAGACCGCCCTGGAAGACAGCCCTATTTGCGGCGCTTCGCGCCGGAGTTCACGACTGGATTCCGGCTTTCGCCGGAATGACGGGCGCTGGGGACGGTTTTGTAGGGCGGATGCCCCTCCGCCGGTCCATCCTCTCGGCGGCAAAGCCGACGCGGGTTCAGAGGACGGAAGACCGCCCTGTTTGCGGCGCTTCGCGCCTGAGGTTTACGACCGGCGGATTGCATCCGCCCTACATGGCGCGTCGTCCCGGCGCAAGCCGGGATCCAGTTCGTTTTCTCCGGCGCAGCCGCCGTCTCTATTATTTGGCGGCCTTTGAATCGTGCGGCGCGTTGCGCCGTAAAAAAGGATCGGTGGGAGGCGCTGCGCTTTCCCGCCCTACCGAACTGTCGCTGTTTTCACGCACACAGGTCGACGTTACGTTCATGGAGAGAGTGCGGGTGCTCCGCGCTCCCGGAGAAGATCGCAAACACAGCCTCCAAGAATGACGGCATTCATGCCATCGCCTTGCGCGTCAGGCGGGCGATTGCGCGCGGCTGGTTGAACATCCTTTACAATACGAGCTTTTGCCTTTTGGCCGCCGATCATGATCCGTACCCGTTTCGCTCCTTCCCCGACAGGTTTCCTGCACATTGGAGGCGCGCGTACCGCGTTGTTTTCGTGGGCGTTCGCGCGCCATCATGGCGGCAAATTCGTGCTGCGCATCGAAGACACCGACGTGGCGCGTTCGACGCCCGAGGCGGTGCAGGCGATTCTCGACGGAATGGACTGGCTGGGCTTGAACCACGACGAGGGGCCGTTCTACCAGATGCAGCGCATGGATCGCTACCGGGAGGTGATCGGCCAGATGCTGGCGAGCGGCTTGGCCTATCGCTGCTATACGACGCCCGAGGAACTCGAGCGGATGCGCGAAGCGCAGCGCGACCGGGGAGAAAAGCCGCGCTATGACGGCGCCTGGCGGCCTGAGGCGGGCAAGACGCTGCCGCCGCCGCCCGCCGGCGTGCCGCCGGTGGTGCGCTTCAGGAATCCGAAGGAGGGCGTCGTGGCCTGGGACGATCTGGTCAAGGGGCCGATCGAGATCGCCAACGCGGAACTCGACGATCTGGTCATCGCCCGCCAGGACGGCACGCCGACGTACAATTTCTGCGTCGTCGTCGACGATTGGGATATGCGGATCACGCACGTCATCCGCGGCGACGACCACGTCAATAACACGCCGCGCCAGATCAACATCTTCAAGGCGCTGGGCGCCGAGCCGCCGCGTTTTGCGCACCTGTCGATGATTCTCGGCGACGACGGGCAGAAGCTCTCCAAGCGTCATGGCGCGGTGAGCGTGATGCAATACCACGAGGACGGCTACCTGCCGGAAGCGGTGCTCAACTACCTTGCCCGCCTGGGCTGGTCGCACGGCGACGATGAGGTGTTCTCGATGCAGCAGTTTTGCTACTGGTTCGACTTGGGCCACATCACCCCGTCGGCGGCGCAGTTCAATACCGACAAGCTGAACTGGCTCAACGCCCACTACATCAGGCAGGCCGGCAACGCGCGCCTGGCCGGGCTGGTCGGCCTGCGCCTGGAAGCGCGCGGCGTCGCGGTCACGGACGCGCCGTCGCTGGAGGCGATCGTCGGCTTGTACAAGGAACGGATCGTCAACCTGAACGAGCTGGCGGACGCCGCCGAGGTGTTTTTCATCGATTTGACGCCGGACGCCGGTCTGCTGGCGCAGCATTTGACGCCCGAGGCGCGGCCCGCGCTGGCCGACTTCGCCGCCGGCCTCAAGGACGTCGCCTGGGAAGCGCCGGCGATCAACGCCTTGATCAAGCAGTGCATCGGCGCGCACGGCCTGAAAATGCCCAGGCTGGCGATGCCCTTGCGCATCCTGCTGACCGGCCAGGCGCACACGCCCTCGGTCGACGCGGTGCTGGCGCTTTTCCCGCGCGAACTCGCGCTCAAGCGGCTATCCGCCGTCTTGTGATGATCAGGGATCAGATGTCAGGGATCAGGTATCAGTAATATTTGCGGGCGCGAAGCGCCCGGTGATTGATCTGATCCCTGATCCCTGATCCCTGATACCTGCAACCAGCATCTGCCGCTTGGCGGCGAAACCTGGGCGTTTTTCCACGGCGAACCCTGCCGCGCTCAAGGCCCGGCGCACGCAGCCGGCTACCGACCAGGTGGCCAGCGTGGCGTCCGGCGCCGCCAGGCGCGCGAGATTGCGGCAGATCGACGGCGACCAGAGATCGGGATTCCTGGCGGGGGAAAAGCCGTCGAGATAGAACGCGTCTACCGTGCCGCCGAGCTTGGGCAAGGCTTCCGCGGCGTCGCCGAAGACCAGCCGGAGCTCGATGTTCCCGCCGTCGAGTTCGAGCCGATGCTCGCCCGCGACGAGATCCGGCCAGCGGGCGAGCAGGGAATCCGACAGTTCGGCGAATTCCGGCCAGGCGGCGTGGGCGGTCGCCAGGTCTACGGCGGCGAACGGGTGCTTTTCGAGTGAGATGAAGCGCAGCGTCCGGCAGCGCCGCGGATCGTTCCGCCAGGCCAGCCAGGTTGCCAGGAAATTCAGTCCCAGGCCGAAACCGGTTTCCAGGAGGGTGAACGAATCGCGCTCCCGCCAACGCGCGGGCAATCCGTTGCCGGCCAGGAAAACGTACCGCGCCTGCGCCGGCCCTCCCGCCGCCGAGTAATAAACGTCTGCGTAGATTTCCGAGCGCGGCGTGCCGTCGGGCGCAAGCGACAGACGGGCGGGCGCCAGCGGGGACGGCATGACGAAATCCGCGGCGCTTTTCGCCGACGATCAAGTACGATCAGGCACGATCAAGCGCCGTGTCTTCCCCTGCCCATCATCAACCGTCACGCCTCGACGCACCAGCCGTGCGTGTCCGGCAGCAGCCCGTACTGGATGCCCTGCACGGTGTCGTAGAGCTTTTGCAGCACCGGCCCGCAGCCGTCGGGATCGCCGGTCTTGATGACCCGGTCGCCGCGCGTGATCTCGCAGACCGGCGTCACCACCACGGCGGTGCCGCAGGCGGCGATCTCGGCGAAGGTCTCGATTTCCTCGAACGGCACCGGCCGCACCTCGACCTTCATGCCCAGGTCGGCCGCGATCCGCTTGAGCGTGTCGTTGGTCACGCTCGGCAGTATCGAGCGCGAATCGGGCGTCACGTAGGCGCCGTCCTTCTTGATGCCGATGAAGTTGGAGGTGGCGAACTCCTCGACGAAGCTGTGCGTCTTCGCGTCCAGGTAGAGTTCCACCGGGTAGCCCGCGTGCTTCGCCGACTCGTGCGCGTACAGGCTGGCCGCGTAGTTGCCGCCGACCTTGACGTCGCCCATGCCCTGCGGCGCGGCGCGGTCCCAGTCGTCCACGATCAGCGCGCGCACCGGCTTGAGCCCGCCCTTGTAGTACGGCCCCACCGGCATGACCATCACCAGGAAGGTATATTCGTCCGCCGGGGCGACGCCGATCTGCGCCCCCGTGCCGATCAGCAAGGGCCGGATGTACATCGACCCGCCCGTGCCGTAGGGCGGCACGAAATCCTCGTTGGCCTTGACCGCTTGCCTGACCGCGTCCACGAACATGTCGACCGGCACCTGCGCCATGCAGCTTCGCCGCGCGGTGTTGAACATCCGCTCGCCATTGGCTTGCGGACGGAAAATGCGCACCTTGCCGTCCTTGCAGCGGAACGCCTTGAGTCCCTCGAACGCTTCCTGCCCGTAGTGCAGGCAGGTGGCCGCGACGTGCATCTTCAGGTAGGGTTCCTCGACCCGCTCAAGCGCGCTCCACGTCCCGTCGCGCCACACGCTGCGGATGTGACAGCGCACATCCATGTACTTGAAAGTCAAGCTGCTCCAATCGATGTTCTGCATGGTTCCTCGATCCCGTAGGGTTGACGTGT
>JAISQQ010000052.1 GCA_031274075.1 Accumulibacter sp. | reverse complement strand
CGATCAGTCCGGAACCGTTGCCGACGTTGCTTCCGCCGTAGATCGCCGCGTCGGTGTTCAGCACTTCCCGGTAGCATGGCCCGGCGCATGGAACGCCGATCCGGTAGTCGTAGCGCGGCACGGGTGTCAGGTTGAGCACCACCGCCAGTTGTTCTCCGTCGTTTCCCTTGCGCAGGTAGCTGATCACCGATTGCTGCGCGTCGTTGCAGTCGATCCACTCGAAACCTTTCCACTCGAATTCATAGCGGTGGAGCGCGGCTTCGGCGCGATACAGCCGGTTGAGGTCGCGCACCAGGCGCTGCATGCCCTGGTGCAGGGGATAGTCGAGGACGTACCAGTCGAGGATGCCGGTGCTGTCCCATTCCTTGCCCTGGCCGAACTCGGTGCCCATGAACAGGAGCTTCTTGCCCGGATGGGTGAACTGGTAGGCGTAGAGCGCGCGCAGGTTGGCGTGTTTCTGCCACTCGTCGCCGGGCATCTGGTGGAGCAGCGAGCGCTTGCCATGCACCACCTCGTCGTGCGAGAACGGCAGCATGAAATTTTCCGTGAAGCAGTACAGCATGCTGAAGGTCAGCATGCCGTGTTGATACTGGCGGTAGATCGGCTCGTGCGCCATGTAGCGCAAGGTGTCGTTCATCCAGCCCATGTTCCACTTGAGATCGAAGCCGAGGCCGCCGAGGTATACCGGGCGGCTGACCTGCGGCCACGAGGTCGATTCCTCGGCGATCATCAGGATGCCGGGACACTGCTGGTGTACGGCCACGTTCAGCTCGCGCAGGAAGTCGATGGCCACGAGATTCTCGCGCCCGCCGTGCCTGTTGGGGAGCCATTCGCCTTCCTTGCGCGAGTAGTCGAGGTAAAGCATCGAGGCGACGGCGTCGACGCGCAGGCCGTCGATGTGCATCTGTTCGAGCCAGAAAACGGCGCTGGAAAAGAGGAAGCTCTTCACCTCGTTGCGCCCGTAGTTGAAGATCAGCGTCGACCAGTCCTTGTGCTCGCCGAGGCGCGGATCGGCGTGTTCGAAGAGCGCGGTGCCGTCGAAGCGCGCCAGGCCATGCGCGTCCTTGGGAAAATGCGCGGGCACCCAGTCGAGCAGCACGCCGATGCCGTTCTTGTGGCAATGATCGACGAAATAGCGGAAATCGTCGGGATCGCCGAAGCGGCGGGTCGGCGCGAAATAACCGGTGACCTGGTAGCCCCAGGACGGATCGTAGGGATGCTCGGTGATCGGCAGCAGTTCGACATGGGTGAAGCCCATGTCCAGCACATAGTCCACCAGGCGATGCGCCGCCTCGCGGTAGCCCAGGAATCCGCCTTCCGCGTCGCGTTGCCAGGAGCCAAGGTGCAGCTCGTACACCGACATCGGCTGGTGCTGCCAATCGTACTGCCGCCGCCGGGCCATCCAGTCGTCGTCGCCCCAGACGTAAGCGGTGCGCCACGGGACGATCGAGCCGGTGCGCGGCCGCAGTTCGTAACGCTGCCCGTAGGGATCGGCCTTGAGCAAAATTTCGCCGCTGTCGCGGTTGCGGATTTCGTACTTGTAGATCTGGCCCGATTCCAGATCGGGGATGAACAGTTCCCAGACGCCGCTGCCGCCGCGCACGCGCATCGGATGACGCCGTCCATCCCAGGCGTTGAAGTCGCCGACCACGCTGACGCGCCCGGCGTTGGGCGCCCACACGGCGAACAGCACGCCGGCGACGCCATCGACTTCATGCTCGTGCGCGCCGAGGACGTTGCAGGCATGGAGGTGCCGGCCTTCGGCGAACAGGTGCAGGTCGAGGTCGCCAATCTGCGGCAGGAAGGTATACGGATCGCGCGCGAAGCGCTCCCGCCCCTGCCCGTCGCGCCAGATCAGGCTGTAGTGCGGCGGCAGCTCGCGGCCGTCTCCGCGCCATTCGAAATGGTCGCTGCCCGGCACGCGCGCCATGACCCGCTCCCCCTCGGCGATGCGCGCCTCCGCCGCGCCGGGAAGAAAGGCGCGCACCACCGTGTCGTTCCCTTCGGCATGGCGCCCGAGAACCGAGAAAGGATCGTGGTGGCGCGCTTCGGCAATCTGCCGCAAGGCGTTGGCGAGAGGGTCTTGAGACATGTTTCTTCCTTCCTGCGAGGAACGCGACCGTGACTGACAAGCTCGTTCCATTTCCAGATCAAGGGTGACGCGAAGACGCGCCGCGGGCAGTACATGTAGCACGGAAAGGCGACGAAGCAAAGTCACCGCCGGGTCGGAAAAGGAATTACACGGAAGCCGGAAAGCAGAAAGGCCAATCCGGCGATCGGCCCGGCTGCCTGGAAATACGGGTAGGGCGTATAGGGGTCGAACCTATGACAAACGGATTAAGAGTCCGCTGCTCTACCAACTGAGCTAACGCCCCGCAAAATCGAGGGCTGGATTATACATCGGCCCCCAGGATTCTGGTAGGTCGGGGGAGATTCGAACTCCCGACCAACGGATTAAAAGTCCGCTGCTCTACCAACTGAGCTACCGACCCAAAAAGAGAGAACGGCGGATTATAGTGACCGGCCCGATGCCTGTCAATGCAGGGGCCAAGGATCAGGTGGCAGGTGGCAGGTGGCAGTAACTTGCGGCGTTTCGCGCCGGCAAACCCTGCCACCTGTCACCTGCCGCCTGCTCAGGCAAACGCGGAAAAACGGGGGGCGTTGGCGCTCTCCGCCTGTCCAAAGGCGCTGGCTTGACGATAGGCCTGGGCGGCGCTTTCTCCCGGCGAAGGCGCGATTTGGCCGGAAGCGTTTTCCGCCCCTGCTGTCGTTTCGCCTGACGATTCGGCCATGTTTTTCTGGGCGATTTCCTGTATCGCACGCATTTCCATCTGGCTTGCCGCGGCCGCCACGCTGCGATCCTGCGGCGAGGGATTGGCGGGAGCCAGCGCGGCGGCGCGGATGCGGCGCGCGCGCGACAGGGTTTCCTCCGGGGTGCGGCCCTCCGAAGTGTCGATGCTGACTTCTCCGCCGACCGCGTAGCGTTTGCCGTCCGGGCCTGTCTGGTAGGAATAGCTGGCGCCGCCCCTGACCAGACTGCCGCCCGCCGCTATGTGCTGCTGTTCGTGCTGACGAACTTCCTGGTCGGTTTTTTTCAGTTCCTGGACTTCGCGCTGTTCCCCTTCCGAAAGCGGCTCGCCGCCCGGTTTGACGGCTTCGCTTGAAGAAGAAAGAGATTTGCCCTGGGCTTCGTCCGCCGCTTCCGGATTTTTCTCGCCGGGGGACGCGGCGGCTTCCGCCGGCGCGTTTGTCCGCGTCTCTCCCCTGCCGCCCACGGCGGCACGCCTGGCCGGAAGAAACCAGTCGAGGGAAGGAGAATTGCCGATCGCGGAAAGCATGGCGCAGCAAACGATGATGGAGAAAACCGGAGATTTCCCGCCATTCTATGACAGTTTCGTCCAAATACAAGTGCGGCATACTGACACCTGACACGTAGGGCGGGAAAGCGAAGCGCCTCCCGCCGATCCTCTTCACGGCGCAACGCGCCGCACGATTCAGGGGCCGTCGAATACGATAAGCGGCGGCTGCGCCGCCGGAGAGAAGGACCGGCGGGAGGCGTTGCGCTTTCCCGCCCTACGGTTTTGCGCTATCGGTTTTCCACAATTCCATTCCGTAGCGGTATTTCTTGCGTTTTCCATCTTCCCGTAATCTTTTTTTGCTGCTAGGATTCACCTCCTGATCGCCCGGCTCACGCCGGGCGATTGGATTGTGCAGCAGGTGCCCGTGCCGCGTCAGCGGACGGGTTAAACGGGAACAGGGTGCGCGCGGTTTGCCGCGCAATCCCCTGACTGCCCCCGCAACGGTAAGCAAGCGCAGGCGC
>JAISQQ010000029.1 GCA_031274075.1 Accumulibacter sp. | reverse complement strand
ATGACGCGGCGGACGCTGTTGTCTTGCGTGAGGTAGGGCGGGGAAATGAAGTCCATTTATCAGAGGACAGAAGACAGAGGACAGGGATCAGAGGACAGAGGACAGAGGACAGAGGACAGAGGACAGTTCAGTTACCGGGCGCTTCGCGCCCGCAAATATTACTGTCTTCCGTCCTCTGTCCTCTGTCTTCTGATCCCGGTTCATGGCTGTTTCCCGGTATTTTCTTCCGCGTTCCCGGCATTCACCGCGTTTTCCCGCGCCAGCAGCGGCGCGCGGCGCTGGTCGATTTCGGCGATTTCCTTGCGCTGGGCGACGGTCAGCCGGTCGGTGTTGCCGGGCTGGACGCCTTCCCGCTGCGCGCGGGCGCGTTCCACGGCCGCGGCGATGACCGCTTGCTTCGCCGCTTCGGCGTCGCCGGGCGCGGCTTGCTGCCCGGCGGCCTTGGCCGCCGCCGCCCTGGCCAGCCGTTCGGCTTTCTCGGCTTTTTCGCGTTCCTCGCGCGCCTGGCGGAACTCGAAGCGCGCCTTCGCCGCGTCGGCGTTTTGCTTGTCCCGCTCGCGCGACCAGATTTCGCTCTTGGCGAAACGGAAATACTGCACCAGCGGAATGCGCGACGGGCAGACGTAGCTGCAACAACCGCATTCGATGCAGTCGAATAGCTTGTATTCCTGCGCCTTGCCGAAATTCCGGGCGCGCGCGAACCAGTACAACTCGAACGGCTGCAACTCGTGCGGACAGACCTGCGCGCAGGAAGCGCAGCGGATGCACGGCATCTCCGGCGCGGGCGGCGGAAAGATCGCCGGCGAACCGGCGATGACGCAGTTGGAAGCCTTGACGATCGGCGCGTCGAGGCTCGGCAGCTCGAAACCCATCATCGGGCCGCCCATCAGGTAGCGGTCGGTGTCCGCCCTGGGCCGCATCAAGGGCAGGATTTCCCTGAGCGGCGTGCCGAGCCGGATTTCCCAGTTGCCGGCCTGCCCGACGTTGCCGGTCAGCGTGACGACGCGCGAGATGACCGGCTCGCCGAAGGCTGCGGCGCGCCACGCGGCGTAGGCGGTGCCGACGTTGAAACACTGCACGCCCATTTCCGGCGAACGCCGGTTGGCCGGGATTTCCTTGCCGGTCAACACGCGGATCAACTGCTTGGCGCCGCCCGCCGGATAGCGCGTCGGCACGGGGACGACGGCGAAGCTCTCGCCGATCGCCCCGACGGCGGCGCGCATGGCGTCTATCGCCTCCGGCTTGTTGTCCTCGATGCCGATCAGCACGCGCTTCGCTTGCAGCAGGTCGCGGAACATCGCCGCGCCGCGCACGATGCCCTCGGCGCGCTCGCGCATCAGCAGGTCGTCGCAGCTCATGAAAGGTTCACATTCGGCGCCGTTGATCACCAGTTCCTCCATCGCCCGCGTCCTGGCCGCCTCGGTCTTGACGTGGCTGGGGAAGACCGCGCCGCCCAGGCCGACCACGCCGGCGTCGCGCAGCATTTCGCGCACGCGCCGCGGCGGCAGCGCGGCGGGGTCGAACGGCGCGCGTTCGATCCATTCGTCCTTGCCGTCGGGCGCGATGGCCACCGACAGCGTCGGCAGCCCGGACGGATGCGCCGCGACGCGCTCCTCGACGGCGAGCACCGTCCCGGAGGTCGGCGCATGCACCGCCGCGGACAGCCATTCGTCCGCCGCGCCGACGCGCTGCCCCTTGCGCACGCGCTCGCCGGCGCGGACCAGCGGCTGCGGATGGCCGCCGATGCTCTGGTGCAAGGGAACGACGAACACCGTGGGCAGCGGCGCGGCGCCGATCGGCGTTTGCACCGATTGGGCCTTGTGCGCCGGCGGCTTGACGCCGCCCCGGAATTGGAAGAGTTGCCGCATGGCTTTCCCGGCGTTCAGGCGGCGCGCCGGGACGGGACGATGGCGAAGACCGGGTATTTCCATTTCCAGTCGTCGATTTTCTCGCGCCAGGGTTCCATGCGGATGCACTCGACCGGGCAGGGCTTCATGCACAATTCGCAGCCGGTGCAAAACTCGGCGACGACGGTGTGCATCTGCCTGGCGGCGCCGACGATCGCGTCGACCGGGCAGGCCTGGATGCACAGCGTGCAGCCGATGCACCATTGCTCGTCGATGAGCGCCACCTGGCGCGGCCTTTCCTCCACCTCGAGCGGCTGGATCTCGCGCCCCAGCAGGTCGGCCAGCTTGGCGACGCCTTCCTGGCCGCCGGGCGGGCAGCGGTTGATCTCCGCCTCGCCCTCGGCGATCGCCTCGGCGTAGGGCTTGCAGCCCGGATAACCGCACTGGCCGCACTGGGTCTGCGGCAGGATGGCCTCGATCTTCTCGACCAGCGGGTTGCCCTCGACCTTGAAACGGATCGAGGCGTAGCCGAGCGCCGCGCCGAGGACGACGGCGCCGAGCGCCATGATGAAGATGGCGGTGAGCATTACCGATATTTGTCGAGGCCGGCAAACCCCATGAACGCCAGGCTCATCAGGCCGGCGGTGATCATCGCGATCGACACGCCGCGGAAAGGCGCCGGCACGTCGGCGCCTTCGATGCGCTCGCGGATGCCGGCGAAGAGCACCAGCACCAGCGAGAAGCCGATGGCGTTGCCGGCGCCGAAGAGCAGCGATTCCAGGAAATTGTATCCGTTGGCGACGTTCAGCAGCGGCACGCCGAGCACGGCGCAATTGGTGGTGATCAAGGGCAGGTAGATGCCCAGCACCTGATGCAGCACCGGACTCGACTTCTGGATGATCATCTCGGTCAATTGCACGATCGCGGCGATGGTCACGATGAACGAGAGGGTGCGCAGGTATTCCAGCCCGAACGGCGCCAGCAGCAGGTGGTCGATGACGTAGGTCGCGCCGGTGGCGAGGGTCAGCACGAAGGTCGTCGCCGCGCCCATGCCGAAGGCCGTCTCCAGCTTCTTGGAAACCCCCATGAAGGGGCACAGGCCGAGAATTCTCACCAGCACGACGTTGTTGACCAGCACGGCGCCGATGACGATGAACAGATAATGAACCATTGATTCTT
The DNA here is from genome assembly GCA_031274075.1 of Accumulibacter sp. GTDB lineage: Bacteria > Pseudomonadota > Gammaproteobacteria > Burkholderiales > Rhodocyclaceae > Propionivibrio. The sequence continues at coordinate 104 of JAISQQ010000029.1, read as the reverse complement.
GCAGGGCGAAAGTGTCAGTGTCGGAACAGGCGGGCATTATCCGCCATCGCCAAATGCCGTTCAACTGCGCGATCGGCGTAATGCCATGCGGAAGCGTCATAAGC
>JAISQQ010000011.1 GCA_031274075.1 Accumulibacter sp. | reverse complement strand
TCTGGCGCCCCGCGCTCCCAGGGAAGATCGCAAACAGCCCTCAATAATGCGTCAGGAGATACGATATGCCCAGGCTACGAGCAGGTGAAAATGGAATCGACTTTACTTTTGACACTCCCTGGGAAAAGGAAAAACGTTTTCTTGCGGAAAACGCGGGAAGAAGAAGCATCGTTTTCTTTCTCCGCTACTATGGCTGTACCGCCTGTCAACTGGAACTCCATGACTTGCGCCGGGAATACCATCGCTTCGCGGCCACTGGAGCGGCCCTGTACGTCGTGCTGCAAAGCGAGGCGGAAACCATCCGCGAACAGGCTGACGCCAGGGATATCCCCTTCACGCTCATCCTTGACCCGCGCCAGAAGCTCTACGCCAGCTTCCAGATCGGGTCGCGGGATCCCGGTACGGAACGCGGCAGGGAACATCTCGCCAAGATGCTCAGAGCCGCGGAATTGGGCCTTTCGCACGGCAAATTCGAAGGCAATGAATACCAACTGCCGGCCGTGTTCATCTTCGACGAAAAGAACAAGGTTCTCCTGGCCCATTATGGCAAGGAAACTTCGGATATTCCTCCCTACGATGACTTGCTGAAGATTCTCGAATCATGAAAATAAACAAAGCGGAAATCTTTGAACTGGCGGTTCCGGGCGAGCCGAAGACATGGCATCCCGTAGTCATCCGCATCCATACGGATGAAGGCGTCAGCGGCGTCGGTGAAGCAGGGCTTGCCTATGGCTGCGGGCATTCCGGCGCCGCCGGGATGCTCGCGAATATGGCGGAGCAATTTCTGCTCGGCAAGGATCCCCGGCGTATCGAAGAAATCTGGAACATATTGCAGACACAGACTTTCTGGGGCTACAGCCCAGGCCCGATTTTCTACGCTGCCATCAGCGCCATCGATATTGCCCTTTGGGACATCAAGGGCAAGCTGCTGGGGCAGCCCATTCACCAGCTCCTGGGCGGCCCCTGCCACGATTCGATCCGGGCGTATGCCAGCCAGGTTCAATTTGGCTGGGGAGCCGGGGAGGAACAAAAATATCACCAGCCGGAAGACCTCGCCCGTACAACCCGTGCCATGATCGAGGACGGGTATGACTGCGTCAAGATCAATCCGGTCAGATACGACAAAGACGGGAATTTCCTTCCTCACCTTGGCCCTGACATTCCGGGCAGCACGCTGGACGTCATGGCCGAGCGCGTGCGCGCGGTGCGCGAGGCCGGCGGCAGGGATCTGGATATCCTGGTGGAGCACAATTCGCGTTGCTCCGTGGAAGCGGCGAGCCGGCTGGCGCAAAGGCTGGAGGAATTCGATTGCCTGTATCTGGAAGAACCGGTGCATTTCATGGACCCCAGCCTGACGCGCGATCTCAAGGAGCGGACACGCATTCCGCTGGCGGGCGGAGAGCGTTTCTATACCCGCTGGCAGTTTTTACCCTATCTGCGCGAACGCCTGATCAGCCTGGCCCAACCGGATGTTTGCCTTGCCGGCGGCATCACCGAAACCAAGAAAATCTGCGATCTGGCGCATATTTTTGGAATACAGGTGCAGATGCACGTTTGCGGCGGCCCTGTTTGTGTCGCCGCGAGTTTGCACGTCGCCGCCGCGGCGGTGAATTACGTTTTCCAGGAGCATTTCGTGCGGCTCCTGCGTCCGGGAAACAGGTCCCTCGTCCTTGAAGATTATCAGCCGGTCAAGGGATATTTCGCCTTGCCCGACAAACCCGGCCTGGGCATTGAACTGAATGACGACGTAGTCAATCGATCACCCAAAAAAGTCATTTCATGACACGGATGTGTGGACGCCGTTTCCGCCGGCGATCCTCGATCCGGCCCCATCGAACGAAGGGAGGCGTCAAAACCCGGCGCCTCCCCTCCCTGTCGCGCGGCGATGGCCCGCGAGTTTTCTTCTTTCGTGAATAGAAAAATCAGGGCCGCAAAGCCTGATCGAAATCCGCGATCAGGTCGGCAATGTCTTCAAGACCGACGGAGACGCGGATCATATCCTGGGGAATTCCCGCCGCGTCGAGCTGCGCCGCGTTCAATTGCGCGTGCGTGGAAGAAGCCGGATGCAGCACGCTGGTGCGCGCGTCGCCAATGTGTACCACGAGCGCCGCGACCTTGAGTTTTTTCACGAAACGGCGGATCGGGTCGAGATTGCCGGCGCTTGCGCCCTCGATGCCGAAAGTAAGAATGCCGCTGGCGTTCTTGCGGCGGAAATAACGGGCAATGCGCCGTTTCTCCTTCGCGTCGAGGCCGGGATAATTGACCCAGGCGACCCTGGGGTGCGTGGCGAGAAAACGCGCGAGCGCCAGCGCGTTGTCGCCGTGGCGCGGCATTCTCAAGTGCAGGGTTTCCAGTCCGAGATTGAACAGAAAGGCGTTCATGGGATTCAGGCAGCCGCCGAAATCCCTCAGAAACTGGGCGCGAGCCTTGAAGATGAAAGGCGACTGCGGGAATTTTTGCGCATAGATCACGCCGTTGTACGTCGGGTCGGGTTCGGTGAATTCCGGGAACAGGCCGTTCGTCCAGTCGAAATTTCCACCGTCGATCACCACTCCGCCGATGCTCGTCGCATGACCGTCGATATATTTGGTCGCCGAATGCACCACGATATTCGCGCCAAGCTTGAACGGCTGGCAAAGATAAGGCGTCGCCAGCGTGTTGTCGACGATGAACGGAACGCCGTGGGCGCGGGCGAGGGCCGAGAGCCTGGCGAAATCCAGGATGGCCAGGCCGGGGTTGCCGATGGTCTCGCCAAAAAGCACGCGGGTTTCGGGGCGGAACAGTTTCTCGATCTCCCGCGAGGGCGCGTCCGGCTCGAAAAAACTGGCGCTGACGCCAAACTTTTTCAAGGTCGAATTGAAGAGCGTAAAGCTGCCGCCATAGAGCATCGAAGAAGCGAGGATATGATCGCCCGCGCGCGCGACGGCGGCGACGGCAAGCAGGGTCGCCGCCTGCCCGGAGGCGGTCGCCACCGCGCCGGCGCCGCCCTCCAACTGGTTGATCCTGGCCTCGAAGCCCGCCACCGTCGGGTTGCTCGTTCGGCTGTATTTGTGCCCGAACTCCTGCAAGGTCATGATCCGGTTCACATGATCGATGTCGTCATATTTGTAGGTCGTGCTCTGGACGATGGGCAGGATGCGCGGCTCGCCGAATTTCGGCGCATAGCCGCCCTGGATGCACAGGGTATCGAAGGAAAGCGGCGCGGCTTCGGACGCGAGCGCCACGGCTTGCCGTCCCGCGCGGGCGGGTTCTTTTGCGGTGGTACTGGCGATTTTGGCGGCTTTGGAAAGCTGGGAAGATTTTGGCATGATGACGAAAAGAAAAATTTATCGGAAAACACGGCGGGGGGTTAAGAATACACGACTTTGACGTAAACCAGAAAGACCCGTTGGTTCAATCCATATAAGATAAAACTACAGTAGTGTCCGGCCAATTGAGCATCATCGGCGTGTAATCCAGTAATAGAGCGGGATTGGGGATGATGGAGCGAGGCGTCGATTTGAACATGACTGCCCGGTTCTTGCCGTCTTCCGGGTTTGCTCCCGGAGAAGGCCGCGAGCAAGAAATTAGTGACAGGCATTCATGCCTGTCGCTGAGAACGAACTTGGAAGGAGTTTGCATCCCCTTCCAAGTAGCTACAGTCGAAACTCCGGCCATAAGAAAGGGGTACTCAAGCTTCGCACTTTTCTTGCGGGCGGGGTTTCAAACCGGAGTTGGTTTTACGATGAATGCCTGTCGCCAATTTCTTGCTGCTGCCTACCCGGTACGAATTGGACAAAGGTTTTCCGCCGAAGTTGCCCACGGAGTAATTAGCTAATTAAAAATAAATCGTTCCGTATCGTGAGCCGACCGCCGAGAATTACATCTTTCCTGGTGAAGCAACATTGCCAACATCTTAAGCTCAAGGAGAAACCGGATGGCCGCATTGGTAACATTGGTAAAGAACCGTTATCGGGAAGAACCCTCGTTTGACGAGACCCTGGCCGGACATCCCGGCTTTCCACGCCTGGTGGCGCTCAAAATCGACGTTCAACGGCGTGGCGTCAGCTACACCGATCGCGCCCAGGCCGCCGTAGATCCTGCCATTCACCAATTGCGCAGCCCGTACATTTTTGGTTCGCGCGATGGAGCCATAAAACCGTTGCCGGAATCGCTGTTGCTGCGCGACGGCACGACGATTCTCACCGATCCGACGCCGCTGGAACAGGATCCCTACATCGTCGATTATCTCGACGGCGAATTCGTTCTTGTCGACAACGGTGAAGTGCGGGAGGCCGTCGAACTGTGGTCCAAGCCGGCGTACTACGGCAAATTCACTAGCAGTGGCCAGCCGATGAGCCATATCGTTAGCGCCCGTCCGCAACGTCTCAATGTTTTCCAGTCGAGCTTCTGTTACTTCTGGGCCGAAGACAAAGGGTGCAAATTCTGCGACATCGTCACCCACACCAAGCAACAGCGCGAGGAACTTGGCGTACCCAACCGGCTGCGCCCCGAGGACGTCAGGGAAACCGTCACGGAGGCGCTCAAGGAGTCTGGCCGTTTCACCAGTCTTTGTTTCACCGCCGGGTCGGTCATCAAGGGAGACACTCTGTTTGACCGCGAGGTCGATTTCTATGTCGAACTGCTGCAAGCCATCGGTGAGATTTTCAGGACAAAAAAGTTTCCCAGCCAATTGATCGGTTCGGCCTTCAACGAAAAGCAGTTGACACGCCTTTATGAGGAAACTGGCTTGTCGAGCTACACGAGCGATCTGGAGGTGCTCGACGAAGAACAATTCAACTGGCTCTGCCCAGGCAAGGCAAAATGGGTCGGCTACAAGGAATGGCGTGAGCGGCTGGTTCGGGCCGTCGACATTTTCGGACGCGGCAACGTCGGCACCGGCCTTGTCAGCGGTATCGAACTGGCCCGGCCGCATGGATTTAGCAGCGAAAAGGATGCTTTGTCCGCAACGCTGTCCGAGGCTGAATACCTGGCCGAACGGGGAGTCACCACCGTTTACATCGTGTGGGTTCCGCGTCCCGGTTCGGCTTTGCGCGGTCAGAAAGCGCCTTCGCTCGATTATTTCATCCGTCTCGCACAAGGGCTGCAAGACCTGCGAGTCAAATACAAGCTCCGCGTCGATTTCGATGATTATCGCCGTTGCGGCAACCACCCCGATTCCGACCTCGCCCGCCTGCAATGACATGGATTCCCGAAAGGACCAACATGAGCGCCATTCTTTCCGCCGAAGTCATCGACCTTCTCAACAGTCAGGAGACGGCAAAAATCCTTGCGACCGTCGATGAACACGGACATCCCCATGCTGTGGTCAAGAAGTCGCTACACAACGGCGGCGACGGCAACATCCATCTGCTTGAAATCCTCGAAAGCTCGCATACCGGGCGCAACCTGCTTGGCGCTCTGTGGTTCGGCCGCAAGGTGTCGATCTCACTGCTCGGCAAGGAAGGCCGTCAGGTTCAGATCAAGGGCAAGCCCTTAAAATGCCACATCAGCGGCCCGCTCTTCCAGCGCAATTACGTCAAGCTGCGCGAGCGGCTCGGTGACGTCGATCTGGCCGCCGTCTGGGTCATTGAGCCGGAAGAAGTGATAGATGCGGACTTCGCCGAACGCAAGGCGCGGCAAGACAAGGAGCGGCCGACGCTGATTCATCTCGATCGACTACTCAAGGAAACGGCGGTCTGAACACTTTTTGAAGGGGAGGAAGTTGCGTGGGGCGACGCGCTTCGGATAACCCTCCCCTTGACAAGGGGGAATGAAGGTGGGTTTGACGACAGTAAAAATGGAATACGCGAATGGCACCACAGTAAACCCCTCCTGTCTTCCTCTTATCAGGCTATCCCATACACACCTTTCATTGCCATGAATCAGGCGCAAAGTGAGATTGGGGTTCCCGGGCGGGCGAGGTCCGCTTCGCCTTGCCGGCGTCCCAGGCACACGGCGGGGCTGGCTCCTCGTCCGCCCGGAGCCGTCGCTGGGAGCGCCGGGCCTCCTGCCCGCAAGGGCGACAGGGCGGGAACCACGCTGGAACGGTGGACTACGGGCCGGAGGCCCGCGCTCCCAGTAAGCCCACTCCCCTATTTATGGTCATGGAAGTGTGCATGGGGCAGCCTTATCAAGGGAAGAACGCATCCCGATTCGTTGCTGACAGAATTATTTTGAAAACACCTTTTAACAAGGGGACGATTTACCTGGAATTGGCCTGTTTATTCTTAAGGTTTGAGCTTCCTGGAAATTCCATAAAAAAAAGGAAACGCGCGCCAAATGGCGCTTGCGTTTCCCGTGCGCGGCGGGGACGGCGTCAGAGCGCCGCGTCCTTGACCTTGATCGGCTTTGGAATCAGCTTCAGTTCAAAGAATGTATCGCCGAGCTTTTGCTGCTCGTCGAGAACCTGTCCGGTAATCGGCTTGAAGACATTGGAGAAACGGCGCAGCGTCTTTTCCACAATGTCCGTGTCGAGACCCTGCAATGGCGCGATTTGCACCGCCGCGTCCGGATAGTTCTGGTTGACCCATTGTCCCTGTTTCTGCAATTCCTCGAAAAGCTGCTTGACGACTTCCGGTCCTTTTTCGGCAAACTGGCGCTCGGCGAGGACAAAGGCATAGTTGTTCACCACGTCCTTGCCGTCGGCCAGAATACGGGCGCCGATCTGCTTCTCCGAAGCCGCGGTATAGGGATCCCAGATTACCCAGGCGTCTACGCTCCCGCGTTCAAACGCTGCCCGCGCATCGGCCGGAGGCAGGAAAACGGGCTGGATGTCCGCGTACTTGAGACCGTGTTTCTCGAGCAATTTGACCAGCAGATAATGCACGTTCGATCCCTTGTTGAGCGCGACCTTCTTGCCTTTGAGTTCGGCCACTGCCTGAATGGGCGATCCCTTTGGCACCAGAATGGCTTCAGCAGCCGGCGAAGCCTCTTCGTAGCCAATGTAGAGGAAGTTGGCGCCAGCCGCCTGGGCGAAGATTGGCGGCGCTTCGCCAACGTAGCCGACATCTATCGCTCCGACGTTCAAGCCCTCGAGCAACTGCGGTCCTGCCGGAAACTCGACCCATTTTACATCGACAGCCTGAGACAAAAGCCGTTTTTCAAGCGTCCCCTGCGCCTTGAGCAGCGTCAGTACGCCGGCGGATTTCTGGAAGCCGATGCGTAATACTTTCGGGTTGTATTCGGCATGAGCGAGCGAGCTGGTCAACGTAAGCGCGGCGCAGATGACGATACCCGCCGCGATTCCAGAGAAGGTTTTGATGAGCTGGTGTTTCATTGTATATTCCTTTCGAATAACATGACTGAGGGGAAATCAGTTTCCGGCAAAAACAACTCGAAAGGAACGAATAATTTCTGCAAAGCATATATCAACGGCATCGTTACGGTACTGCGTGCGGCTTGTCACATACTTCCGTGGTCATGAATTCACGTCTTCCGTCGCCAGAATGACCTCGTTCGATTTGAAATAGGCCAGCACTTCTGCGCCGAGTTCCAACGGCAATTCGCTCAACGAGCGACTGGAGACGGTTGCCGAGATGATGCCGAACACGGTTTCGATGCGAACCTCGGTCAGCGGGCGGCCAACCAGGATGGAGACGATCCGCCCGCGCGTCTGGTTGCGCGTGTTGAGCGATCCGGTCGACATCAGGCGCTTGAGAACGCGGCTTTCCAGCGCGGCAAACTCGGGCTGCCCATGTTCCCTCGAACGGGGCAGGCGTACCGGTTCGTCGAAGGTAATCATGCCGTCCTCGACGAGCAGGATGCGGTCGCCGAGCATGGCGGCTTCCGCGACATCGTGCGTCACCAGAATCGCGGTGAAGGCGTGCTGTTGCCAAATGCGTTCGATCAGCCGCTGCATTTCGAGCCGTGTCAACGCGTCCAGAGCACCCAGCGGCTCGTCGAGCAACAGCAGGCGCGGGCGGTGAATCAGCGCGCGCGCCAACGCCACGCGCTGTCGTTGTCCGCCGGAGAGCTTGCCCGGCCAATCGTCGGCCCGGTCGGCGAGTCCGACTTGGGCGAGCACTTCCTGGACCGCGGCGCGGATTTCGCGCCGGTCGCCTTCGAGGCTCAGCGCGACGTTCTCGATGACCGTTCGCCACGGCAGCAGGCGCGCGTCCTGGAACATGATGCGCGCATCGCCACGGTTGCCCCCGTGCGGTTGTCCGTCAAACTCGATCGTCCCTTGAGTGATCGTTTCCAGTCCGGCCAGAAGGCGCAGCAGCGTGCTCTTGCCGCAACCGCTGCGGCCCACGATCGAAACAAATTCTCCCGGTTGAATATCGATCTCGAGGCCGTGCAGCACTTCGCGTTCGCCAAACCGCTTGACCAGGCTGCGCACACGGATGTCAATGCCACGGCTGGCAACGGCTTGTGGGGAAAGCGATTCGTCAATGTTGATGGTGGTCATTTCCGGACTCCTCGATCACGGTGCCAGATAAGCGGTATTCCATTTCAACCAATGCCGTTCGAGCGCCCGCGCGGCAACGTCCGCCAGTTTACCGAGCAGGGCGTAGAGCAGGATGCCGAGCAGAACGACATCGGTTTGCAGAAATTCGCGGGCATTCATCGTCATATAGCCGATTCCCGCGTCGGCCGAGATCGTTTCGGCGACGATCAGGAGCACCCACATGAAGCCGAGCGCATAACGGACGCCAACCAGAATCGACGAAAGCGCGCCCGGCAGGATGACTTCGCGGTACAGCGCCCAGCCTTGCAAACCGTAACTACGGCCCATTTCGATCAAGGCCGGATCGACCGAGCGGATGCCATGAAAGGTATTGATATACACGGTGAAGAAAACGCCGAAGGAAATCAGGAAAAGCTTGGCCGTCTCGTCGATGCCGAACCACAGGATGACCAGCGGAATCAGCGCCAGCGGGGGAATGTTGCGGATCATCTGCAAGGATGTATCAAGCGCGATTTCGGCTTTGCGGAACGAACCGGTCAGCAGGCCGAGAATCAGGCCAAGCCCGCCGCCGACTACGAAACCGGCCATGGCCCGCAAGGCGCTGACCCAGACGTGCCGCCACAATTCCCCGGAAACCGCGAGACGTACAGCGGCCTCCAGGACCGCCAGGGGTTCGGGCAAAACGCGGCTCGATAGCCATCCCACCTGCGCGGAAATCTGCCAGAAGACTAAAATCGCAATCGGTACGATCCACGGCCGCACGGCGGTCGAAAAACGGCTTTGGAATTTCTGTTTGGACATGTTTCACCTCAGAATGAGTCGCTTCAGCGGTTCCGGTTCGGTCTATATCCTGGCGATCGACACCTCGGTCGATTTGACGAGCGCCAGAACCTCGACTCCCGGCTGCAACTCGAGTTCTTTCACCGAGCGCGTAGTGATCACCGATGTGACGATGTCATGCGGCGTCTCGACATCGACTTCCGAGACGACTGGCCCTGCGATGATTTCCTTGATTTTTCCGCGAAACTGGTTACGAACGTTTATCGACTGAATACTCACGGTCGTCTTCTCCATGTAAATTGTTGATGCCGATTGTCATCGACCGGGGCGGACCCGGAACGATTATCGGAAAAAGGCGGGGGGCTGTGAAATAAGAATTTCTGCGTTTCTTATATGGCATACTATTCATGGTAAAACAGAGCGGCTTCGAGCGCGCTACGCGCCGCCGGATCGCGCTCCAAGATGCCGCCGCGAACGTCTTCGCGGATCGACTCGACGATTCTCCAGTACCGCGCGCGTTGCCTCCAGATCGTCCCCCAGGGACCTTGCTGTTTCAATGGCGACTGTGTTGTCTTGAATGTGTGTCATGGCGGAGGCATCCCGTTTTCGTTGAAACCGTAGCGCTCAATTTTAGAGACGCCTTGAGGATGGGAAAACGAATTGTTTTTTTGAAGCTTATATGCGATCTCGCATATCTCGCGCAAGCCGCTTTCCGGCAAGGCGCCGATCTTTCTGAGCAACAACTTCGCCTTGCCGGCAGATCGGGTTGTTCTCCAAATGGATCAAGCAGCGTCTTCGGATCAAGCGCTTCCTTGGAACATCGGAGAAGGCGGTCAAGTCGCAAATCTGGATCGCCGTTCCGGTCTGTCTTCTGGCACAATCATCGAGAAGCTCAATCTCGACGCCTCGTTCTACACTTTGCTACAGATTCTGTCGGTCACGCTGTTCGAAAAGATACACTTACAGCAAGCATTAACGACAAATGCATTGTGTGAAATCCAGTACGATTCTTCCAGCCAATTGTTGCTAATCGATTTAACCGGACATTACTGACAAACTTATATGCAATTCGGCCCTCGATCCTTGCCGCGCTTCAAACCGGCGTATTGCTCCGGACGATTTACAGCGACGGGTAAAAGTCATGAACGACTGCTTTTCATTCCGCCCGATGACAGGCGACCCAATGTTCGTCCGCGCGCGCCTGCAATGGCGGCTCTTCTTCGCGGCAGCGCGCTTCGGTGAAGGGGCAGCGGCTCTGGAAACGGCAGCCAGGAGGCGGGTTCAGCGGGCTGGGGGGATCGCCTTGCAAGGGCAGCGGCTCCTTGCGCTTTCGTCCGGGATGAACGCACGGAATCGCGGCCATCAGCGCGCGCGTGTAGGGGTGGCGCGGCTGTCGCCACAGATCGTCCCGCGACGCGAGTTCGACGATCTTGCCCAGATACATGACGGCTACGCGATCGGACATGTGGCGGACGATGGCCAGATCGTGCGAGATGAAGAGATAGGCGACCTGGTAATCCTGGCGCAAATCCAGGAGCAGGTTGAGGATTTGCGCGCGGATCGAGACATCGAGGGCGGAGACGGCCTCGTCGCAGACGATGAGATCGGGCCGCAGGGCGAGTGCCCGCGCAATGCCGATGCGCTGGCGCTGGCCGCCGGAAAATTCGTGAGGGTAGCGCTCGGCGGCGTCCGCTTTCAGTCCGACGCGCTCCAGCAGCCACGCCACGCGCTCGTGTCTTTCCTTGCGGGCGCCTCGCGCGTGGATGATCAACGGTTCTTCCAGCGTCCGCCCGACGCGGTTGCGGGGATTGAGCGACGAGTAGGGATCCTGGAAAACCATTTGCAAACGCGCGCGACGCGCCTTTTTCGCCGCCTTGTCCGCTTGGGCGATGTCTTCGCCGTCGAAATATACCGTCCCCGACGTCGGCTGGTACAAATCCATTACCAGGCGCGCGGCGGTGGATTTGCCGCAGCCGCTTTCTCCGACCAGCCCCAGCGTTTCCCCGCGGCGAATGAAAAAGCTGACCCCGTCCAGCGCGTGTACCGTGCCCGCGCCGGTCTTGAAGCGCTTGACCACTTTGTCGAGTCGAAGAAGCGCGGTGCTCCCTGTCGCCGCGGCGCTCATGCGACGGCCATGACGTTTTCATCCGCGGGGGGAAGAAGGGCGGGCGCGGCGTCGGACGCGGCGTCGTTCTTTTCCACGCGAAGCGGGTAGACGGGAGCCAGGCGCGCCTGGAAACAGGCGACGCGATGTTCTTTCGCCACCGGCGCAAAGGCCGGCGAGTCGGCAAAGCAGCCGGCGTCGCGGCTGGCGCGGGGGCAACGGTCGGCGAAGGCGCAGCCTTTTGGCATGGCCAGCAGCGAGGGAACCATGCCGGGGATTTCCGGCAGACGCGCGCCCGGCGGCAGATCGTCGATGGCGACCGAGGCCAGCAATCCTTCCGTGTAGGGATGGGAGGGGCGGGTAAACAAGTCCGATACCGGGCCTTCCTCCACGATGCGGCCCGCATACATGACGGCGGCGCGGTCGGCGATTTCGGCGACCACGCCCAGGTCGTGCGTGATCAGCAGGAGACCCATGCCTTTGGCCGTTTGCAGGGTTTTCAAGAGGCGCAGGATTTGCGCCTGCGTGGTAACGTCCAGCGCCGTGGTCGGTTCGTCGGCGATCAGCAGCTCGGGTTCGCAGGCGAGCGCCAGCGCGATCATGGCGCGCTGGCGCATGCCGCCGGAGAGCCGGTGCGGGAATTCGCGCGCCCGCTCGGCGGGCGAGGGAATTCCCACCTGCTCCAGGAGATCGACGACGCGCGCGTAGGCTTCGCGGCGGCTGACGCAGCGGTGCAGGCGGATGGCTTCCACGATCTGCGCGCCGACCGTCTGCACCGGATTGAAGGCGGAAAGCGGTTCCTGGAAAATCATGGCGACGCGGTTGCCGCGAATGTGGCGGATGCCGCGATCGTCGAGTTTCAGCAGATCGACGCCCTTGAAACGGATTTCTCCCGCTTCGATGCGCCCCGGCTCGTTGATCAGGCGCAGGATCGAACAAGCCGTCACCGATTTGCCGCTGCCGCTCTCGCCCACCAGCGCCAGCGTCCCGCCCGCCCGCACGTCCAGGCTGACGTCGTCGACGGCGCGCGCCACGCCCCCGCGGGTATGAAACCAGGTGCGCAAACCCCGGACGGCCAGAAACTCGCCCATGTCGCCTCCTTTATCTTTCCTTGAGATGCGGGTTCAGGGCGTCGTTCAGCCCTTCGCCCAGCAGATTGAAGGCCAGCACGATGATGACGATGGCGATCCCCGGCAGCCCGCAGATGTACCAGGCGTCCACGACCTGTTCGCGGCCATTGCCGATGATCGTGCCCCAGCTCATGACGTTGGGGTCGCCCAGCCCGAGAAAGGAGAGCGCGGCTTCGGTCTGGATGGCGGTGGCGATATTGAGCGCGGCCATGACGATCACCGGCGGCAGGGCGTTGGGCAGTATCTGCGTGACGATCAGGCGAAAGTCACCCATGCCGAGCGTGTGCGCGGCCAGGACGAATTCCTGTTCGCGCAGCAGCAGGAATTCAGAGCGCACCAGCCGGGCCGTGGGCGGCCAGGAGACGATGCCGATGGCAAAGGTCACGGTGGCGACGGAGGGCTTGAAAATGGCGACCAGGACGACCGCCAGCACGAATTGCGGCACGGTCTGGAAAATTTCGGTGACGCGCATCAGGAAGGCGTCGATCCAGCCCCGGTAGAAGCCGCCCAGCGCGCCCGCCGTGATGCCCGCCAGGGCGGCGATCAGGGTGCTGCTCAGGCCGATCAGCAGCGACACCCTGGCCCCGGAAACGAGGCCGGTCGCCATGTCGCGGCCCATGACGTCGGTTCCCAGCGGATTCTCCATGTCCTGGCCGGGCCAGATCATGGGCATGGCGGACATCTCCCACGGGTCGCCGGCAAACCAGACGCGGCCCAGCGCGGCGGCGAATATGACGACGGCGAGGAGGATCAGCCCCGCCGCGGCGGAACGGTTTCTCAGGAGTTCCTTCAAGAGGGCGAGGTACATGGCAAGCCCCGGTCAGAGTTCGATGCGCGGATCGAGCAAGGCATACACCGCGTCGACGCAGATATTGAGGAGCGTGACCATCACCGAGCTGAACAGCAGGATGCCCAGGAGCAGGTTGAAATCGCGCGCGAGGATCGATTCAAAGGCCAGCCGCCCCAATCCCGGCCAACTGAAAACGGATTCGACCAGCACCGCCCCGCTCAGGATCGAGCCCAGTTGCAGGCCGAGCAGGGTCATCAGCGGCAAGAGCGCGTTGCGCAAGGCGTGAAAGAGGGTAATCCGCGTTTCCGTCGCGCCCTTGGCGCGCGCCGTGCGGATGAAGTCCGCGCCAAAGTATTCCAGCATCGCGGCGCGTACCAGCTTGGCATATACCGCGAGATAAAAAGTGGCGAGGGTGAGCGCCGGCAGCACGATATGCCTGGCGACGTCCCGCAGATAGGCGAAACCGTCCAGTTTGACGCCGATGTCGGTCATGCCGCTGGAAGGGAGCCAGCCAAGGCGGGCGGAAAAAAGCACGATGGCCATCAAGCCCAGCCAGAAGGTAGGCAGCGCGTAGGTAATCAGCACGAAAACGGAAATGACGCGATCGACGGCGCGATGCACGAAGCGCGCCGAAAGCACGCCCAGCGCGAGTCCCGCCGCCACCGCGACGCCCATCGCGGTGGTCATCAGCAGGAGCGTGGCGGGCAAGCGTTCCATGATCAGGGTGAGCACCGGCATGTTCTGCCGGAAAGAAAACCCCAGATCCAGCATCAGGGTATTTTTCAGGTAATACGCGAGCTGTACCCAGACAGGCTTGTCCAAGCCGAAATGGACGCGCAGCCGCGCCATGTATTCGGGCGTGGCGGCGCCCGCCTCGCCGGCGAGCACATCCACCACGTCGCCCGGCGCGAGCTGCAGGATCAGGAAATTGAGCATGGCGATGCCGAACACCACCGGCGCCACCTGCCAGACGCGGCGGCGCAGGAATCTGAATACGACGGCGGCCTGGCTCCCAGTCATGCACTCATGCCTATTTTTTCGGTTCCAGCCAGGCGTCCGCGTAAGAAGAGAAAAGCCCGTCGCCCTGCAAGGCGCGTTTCTTGAAGCGCGCGCTAGACACCGTGTACCAGAGCGGTTCGACGAGTTCGAGAATCGGCACGTCTTCCTGCACGATCTGCTGCCATTCCCTGATCTCTTCCTTGCGTTTCGCTTCATCCGGCTCGCGCGCCGCCTGTTCCATGATCGCGTCCAGCTTGGGGTTGGAATAGCCGGAATTGTTGGTCCACGGCACGCCCTTGCGGATGTTCTGCGTCCAGAAGATACGCTGCACGCCCAGAGTGGGATCGGGCATGCGATGCATGCTGGAATTCATCATGTCATAATCCCATTCGGTAAAGGCGTCGCGCAGGAAGGTGGCGTAGTCGGGGATTTGCAGTTCCACCTCGATGCCGATTTTCGCCAGCGCCTGCTTGACGAATTCCGCCGTGCGCGTGTTCTGCACCTGGCCGGCGCCGGTGAGCTGGCGCAGTTTGAAGCGTTTGCCGCTGGCGTCGGCCTTGTAGCCCGCTTCGTCGAGCAACCGCGCCGCGCGTTCCAGGTCGAGGGGATATTGGCGGGTATCGGGCGCATAGTATTTCGTCACCGACGACGGCACCGGGCCGGTGGCGACCTTGCCGTAGCCGAGATAGACCACTTTCAGCAGCGCCGCCTTGTCGATGGCGTGGGCGATGGCCTGGCGCACGCGCTTGTCGCTCAAGGGTTTGTTGCGCACGTTGAATTGCAGGTAGGCAATCGTCGCCAGGTAGTTGCCGTCGATCACGTTGATCGCGTAGTTCGGGTTGTTCTCGAATTGACCGACGCTCGTCGGCGGCAGGGCCGAGCCTACGGCGACATCGACCTCGCCCGATTGCAGGGCGACGACGCGGGCCGCCGGGTCGGGGATGAAGCGAATCACGATGCCATCCAGATAGGGCAGCCCCTCTTGCCAATAGTCGGGATTGCGCTCCAGGCGGATGTGGCTGCCCTTCACCCATTCCTTGAACACGAAAGGCCCGGTGCCGACGGGTTTGGCGTTGTAGGGGTTGTTGACGACGTCCGTCCCCTCATAAAGATGGCGCGGCAGGATCTGCGCGCCATAGGTGTTGATGTAGTTGAGCAGATACGGCGCGGGCGCGGAAAGGTGCAGGACGATCTTATGCGGATCGGGAATGTCCACTTTCGTCACATTGCCAAACGCCGATCTGCCAAAAGGATGCAGCTTCTGCCAGACTTCCTTGAGGGTGAATTCCACGTCGGCGGCGGTGAAATCCCTGCCGTCATGCCATTTGACTCCCTTGCGCAATTCAAAGCTGATGGTGCGGCCGTCGGGCGTCACTTCCCAGCGGGTGGCCAGCGCGGGAACGGGATTCAGGTCGGCGTCGAAGGAAACCAGCCCGTCCAGGATTTTGCTGGAAACCTCGCCGATGTACATCGTCGTGTTGATGGCGGAGTTGAGCGTCACCGGCTCGGTCTGGATATTGACGTTCAGGAAGCCGCCGCGAACCGGGTTTTCGCCCTGGGTCTGCGCGTTGGCGGGATTCAAGCCCAGCGCGCAGAGCGCAAAGCCCAGGATGGCCGCCGTTTTCAGAAAAGTCCGTGCTTCCATGATTCACTCCGTCAAATAAAAGCCATAGTCTAGGCATTGGCATGGCGCTTGAAAAAGAAAAAAAACATATATGTATATATGCGGCATAGGCGTAGAACCCGTTTGCGATCTTCTCTTTGGGAGCGCCAATATCTTACCCAGGCCCATTATGAAAGCCTCTCTCCGAGCCACCTCTGGGAGCGCGGGGCACCAGCCCCGCCGAGGCGGCGCTGACGTATGAGGACATCTCCGAGCCACCCCTGGGAGCGCGGGGCACCAGCCCCGCTTTTGGCCCGCGCCATGACACTGCCGCTGTTGCGGGGCTGGTGCCCCGCGCTCCCAGGAAACCCAGCCGGCCTTCTTGCACGATGCGGATGATCTGGCGCATTCTTCCGGAATGTGCCAACGAATATGCCAACATTTGACCTGAAAACTTTGCAAAGCGAAGTTTTCTGGCGGAAAGCTTTTTGATGAACTCGATGCGTCTGTTTTTCGCGCTCTGGCCTCCCGGGGATCTGTCGCTCGCGCTCGCCGGCGAAGCCAAGGCGCTGGCGCGCCGCTTCGGCGGCAAGCCGGCGCGCGTGGAAACGATCCACCTGACGCTGGCGTTTCTGGGCGAGGTCGACGCGGCGCGCCTGCCTGCCGTCGTCGACGCCGGACGCCGGGTCGACGCGCCTTCATTCCAGCTCGTCGTCGATCGCCTCGATTGCTGGCGGCATAAGGGCCTGCTCTGGGCCGGGTGCGCGCCGCCGCCGGACGGCTTGCGCTCGCTGGTCATGGCTTTGCGCGGGCAGTTGCGCGCGGCGTCGATCGCCGTCGACGCCGCGCCGCGATTCGTGCCGCACCTCACGCTCGTGCGCAAGGCCGGGATTGCCGGCGAGGCGGTCGCAATGCCTGCGCTGGAAGCGCGGTCCTGGCCGTGTTCCGGCTTCGTACTGGTACATTCGCGGCCGGCGCCGGGCGGCCGCGAATACGCGCTTTTGGAATCGTTTCCCCTGCCAGCGCCTAGACCTCCCGGCCCGGCTGAAATCAGCCCTTGACCGCGCCCGCGGTCAATCCGCTGATCACCTGCCGCGCCGCAAGGAAGGTGAAGACGAGCGGCGGCAGGGCGATGAGCGAGGCGAGCGCCATCAGTTTTCCCCATTCGACGCCGATGTCGGTGACGAACAGCGACGCGGCGACGGGCAGGGTGCGCGTCGAGCGGTCGGTGAGCACCAGGGCCAGGATGAATTCGTTCCAGGCGATGCGGAAGGTGAAGATGGCGGCGGCGGCGAGGCCGGGACGGATCAGCGGCAGGATGATGCGCAGGAAGACTTTCCACGGCCGGCAGCCGTCGATGGCGGCGGCTTCCTCGAGTTCGACGGGAACCTGCAAGACGAAGCCGTAGAGCAGCCAGATGGTGAAGGGAAGATTGACCGCGACGTAGAGCAGGATCAGCCCGCCGAGCGAATTGGTCAGCCGCCAGTCGCTCCAGATCATGAACACCGGCACGGCGATCACCGCCAGCGGCACGGTGCGCAACATCAGCGTCGCGTAGGCGACGGCGCGGCGTCCGGCGAACGAGAAGCGCGCCAGGCCGTAGGCGGCCATGCAGCCGAGCAGCAGGGTCAGCAGCGTGGCGACGATGCCGACGATCAGCGAGTTGACCAGATAGCGGCCGAAGCTGGAATCGAAAATGACGTCGCGGTAGTTCTCCAGCGTCGGCACGAAGAAGAACGTCAGCCCGGTGGTGAAGGTCTGCGCCTGGGTCTTGAACGAGGTCAGGATCATCACCAGGATCGGGCCGACGCAGAGGATGGCCAGCGCGGTCAGCGCCAGGTAGCGCACGGCGAGCAGGGAACGTTCGTTCATTGGCCGTTTTCGCCGTCGGCGAGCGGATTGGACATGAGCAGGGCCAGCCAGGTCAGGAACATCACCACCACCAGCAGCAGCACCGAGATGGCCGACGCCGCCCCGAGCTTCTGGCCGATGAAGGCGGTCTTGTAGATATGCATCGACAACACCTCGGTCGAGTCGCCCGGGCCGCCGAAAGTCAGTACGTAGATCACCTCCAGCACGCGGAAGGCGTCGATCAGGCGCATCACCAGGGTGATCGCCAGGACGTGCGCGATCATCGGCAGCTTGACGCGCCGGGTGATCGTCCACCAGCGCGCGCCGTCGATGCGCGCCGCTTCGAGCACGGTGGAATCGACGCCGGCCAGCCCGGCGATGACCATGATGAAGACGAAGGGCGTCCACTGCCAGATATCGGAGACGATGATCGCCGCGAAGGCCAGCGTCTCGTCGGCCAGCCAGCCCTTCGCGGCGATGTCGAAGACGGCGAGCACGGCGTTGACCAGGCCGAACTGGGCGTCGAAGAGATAGCGCCAGGTCAGGCCGACGGCGATCGGCGCGACCATCATCGGCAGGATGAACAGGGTGCGGAAGAAGGCCATGCCGCGGATATGGCCTTCGAGCGCGAGCGCCAGGGCGATGCCGAGGAACATTTCCGCCGAGACGCTGATCGCCGCGAACTCGAGCGTGGTCCACAGGCTGCGCCACATGGCCGGATCGGTAAACACGATTTCGAACGAGTCCCAGCCGGACCACTTCGCCTGCGCCCACGGCGTGCCCATGCTCCAGTCGTAGAAGCCGAGGCGCACGGCGGAGAGCACCGGGTACAGGCAGGCGACGAACATGATGATCACCGCCGGCAGGACGAAGAACCAGGCCGTGCGCGTGTTGGAACGGGAATCGATGGTCATGGCGGGGTCGGCGTCGCGCCGCCAACCGGCAGAAGCCGGAATGACGGCGCGGATAAGGAGGACATCAAGAGACCATCAGCCTTTCAGATACCCGCCGCGCTTCATGATGTCGGTCACCTTCGGCACGATGCCGTTGAGCGCTTCCTCGGGCGATTTCTTGCCGGTCAGCGCCTCGGAGATGCCGATGCCCAGCGCCTGGATGTTGATCTCGTCCCATTCGGCGATGATCGGACGCCAGTCGGGTTCGACGTACTTCAACTGTTCCTTGAGGATGCCGAATTCCGGGTACTGCTTCATGATGTCGGGATCGTTCAGCGTCGACATGCGTATCGCGTTGCCGCCGGCCTTTGTCACCTTGATGTCGGCCGCCTTCGAGGTCAGCCACTGCAGCAGCAGGAAGGCCGCGTCCTTGTTCTTGGCGTTCTTCGGCATGGCGAGGCCCAGTCCGCCCGACTGCGAGGCGTAGCGCACGCCCTTCGGGTGCAGGGCGTATTCGACCTGGCCGACGATCTTCGACTTCGCCGGGTCCTTCACCTGGCCCATGATCAGGATCGAGTCGAGGTACATCGCCGCCTGTCCCTGCAGGAAAGCGTTGATCAATTCGCCCTGGCCGTAGCCCGGGATGCCGGCCGGGCCGGTATCGGAGATTTCCTTGAGCAGCTTGAGCGCGTCGATGCCCGCCTGGCTGTTGAACACCGGGTTCCAGTTGGCGTCGAAGACCTCGCCGCCGAGCGGATTGAGGTGCAAGAGCCAGGCATGGACGCATTGATGGCCGGCCTGGCCGCGCGAAGACAGCGCGCCGATGCCCGACTTGTCCTTCAGCGGCGCGAGCAGTTTTTGCAGATCGTCATAGGTCTGCGGAGCCTTGAAACCGTGTTTTTCGAAAATGTCCTTGCGGTAGGCCAGCACCGAGGTTTCCGAGCCGTAGGGCAGGCCGTAGAGCTTGGCTCCGGGGCCGGGCAGGTAGCCTTTCGGGCCGCCGACGAGGCCCTGGACTTCAAGATAGCCCTTGACGATGTCGCCCATGTCGTAGCCCGGGTCGGCCAGCGCCGCGTTCTGGAAAAACGGTTCGAGCGGTTCGATCAGGTTCTTCTTGACGTACTCGGTCTTCCACATCACGACATAACACGCCAGGTCGTAATCCCCCTGCGGCTTGGCCATTTCGAGGAGCTGCTTGTCCTTGATGCGCGCCAGGGAAACCTTGTCGAGCTCGATCTTGATGCCCGTCTCCTGCGTGAAATCGGGCAGTATCTTGGTCATCGCGTCGTAGTGCGGATGCGAAGGCACGCTCATCACCACCGTCTGGCCGCGGTATTTGGCGTAGCGGTCCTGCGCCAGAACGCCCTTGATCAGCGGAAATTGCCCCGCCGCGAGAATTCCGGCAAGGCCGCCGGCTTTCAACAAATCACGTCGTTTCATCGCTTCACTCCTTGGCTGGTTGAATCAGGTTGAGTCCCGTTTAGATTGAGTCCCGATTAGATTGAGTCCCGTATCCGCGTCGAAAACATGCACGTGGGCGGGGTTGATCGACAGGTCGATCTCGTGCTCGGCGAGGCCGCCGTGTTCTCCGCTGACGGACGCCGTCAGCGCTTCGCCGGAACCCTTGAGCACGCCGTTGAGCACCGTTTCCGTGCCCAGGAATTCCGCCACCTTGACCTGCATGCGCAGCGGCGCATCGGCGCCTCCGAGGAGCAGGCCCTGCGGGCGGATGCCGAGCATCACCGGCTTGCCGGCAGCGGCGTTCACGGCCTGCGGCAGGCGGATGCGCGCCCCGGCGCCGGGCAGCTCGACGGTATCGGACGCGGCCAGCGTTCCCCTGAACAGGTTCATCGCCGGCGAGCCGATGAAGCCGGCGACGAACAGGTTGCGCGGCCGGTTGAAGACCTCCGTCGGCGTGCCGGTCTGCTGGATGACGCCGCGGTCGAGGATCACGATGCGCTCGGCCAGCGTCATCGCTTCCACCTGGTCGTGGGTCACGTAGATGGTGGTCTTGCCCAGCCGCCGGTGCAGCAGCGCCAGTTCCACGCGCATCTGCGCGCGCAGCTTGGCGTCGAGGTTGGAGAGCGGCTCGTCGAACAGGAATACCGAAGGTTCGCGCACGATCGCGCGGCCCATCGCCACGCGCTGCCGCTGTCCGCCCGACAGCGCCTTGGGCTTGCGATCGAGCAGGTTTTCGATGCCCAGGATGCGCGCCGCCTCGCCGACGCGCCGCGCGATCTCGTCCTTCGGGGTGCGGGTCAGGGTGAGCGCGAAACTCATGTTTTCGGCGACCGACATGTGCGGATAAAGCGCGTAGTTCTGGAACACCATGGCGATGTCGCGCTGGTCGGGGCGGACCACCGTCACGTCGCGCCCGCCGATCAATATCCGCCCCTCGCTGACCGCTTCGAGTCCGGCGATCATGCGCAGCGTCGTCGATTTGCCGCACCCGGACGCGCCGACCAGCACGATGAATTCCCCCGCCGCGGCGTCGAGGTCGATGCCGTCGACAATCGTATTGTTGCCGAAACGCTTGCTGACCTTGATCAGCTCGACCCCGGCGCTCATCCGCCATCCCCCCGAACCGCCGACGGGCGCAAACGGCATCCGCCGCTGGCCGCCGCAAGGTCAAACCCGGCAATCCCGATGCTCGTGGCCCCCATTTTTTGAACCGTCCCAATGAATGAGTTGATCATAATGATCGATTTGAATTCATTTTATAATCAATTTGCCCGTTTTGGCAAGCAAATACGGTGGCAATAATTATCTCAATGAAAACAATGCGATACAGCTTTTACCCGGCGTCCGTGGCGGTTCTTGCGCGAGTCGCGCAGGATCAAAATTTACTTTGACCCCCCGATCTTGCGCTCTCATATCGATCACTTTGTGCGTTCGTCTCTTCGCGTTTGATCGTTGGCATCGTGGCGATTTTCCTGGGACGCAGGTCAGGCTTCAAACGGTCAGCGCTTCGATCCTCAAACGCGAGTCGAACACGATTTCCGTTGATCCGGCGTCAGGCCGCATCCCACCCCGCTCCCGCGCGCCACTGACGGTCGAAGCGGTCGCCCGCCGGCGCCAGCACCGGCAGCAGGAATTCGCGCAAGGCCGCGATCACCGGGGCCAGCGGCATCGGCTCCAAGGTGTTCTTCCGTTGGAACGCCTGCCACTGCTT
>JAISQQ010000424.1 GCA_031274075.1 Accumulibacter sp. | reverse complement strand
CCTGGCGTCCGGATTTCGACGCCCGCCGCTCCGCCCGCGTCGCCCGGCTGCTCCCATCGTCGGAGGCTTCCGGCATAAGGGACGATATAAAGGACGATCCGCGCTACCGGGCGGGAATCGAGGCGGCTGAATGGCTGGCTTGATCAGAGGACGGAAGACAGAGGACAGAGGACAGTTCAGTTACCGGGCGCTTCGCGCCCGCAAATATTACTGTCTTCTGTCCTCTGTCCTCTGAACCGCGCAAGCCGGAATCCAGGAAGTTTGATGAACGAACTGGGTCCCGGCTTTCGCCGGGACGACGCGCTCTTGCTTATACCTGGGTTCAGGCGGTGGAATGTATCGATACCTGGCACAAAAATGCTTAAGAACCTGTTCACGATCTTCTCTTGAACGTAAAGTCGACCTGTGCGCGTGAAAACAGCGACGGTTCGGTAGGGCGGGAAAGCGCAGCGCCTCCCGCCGGTCCCTTTCACGGCGCAACGCGCCGCATGATTCAAGGCCGCCGAACAATAAAAGCGGCTACGCCGGAGAGAACGAACTGGGTCCCGGCTTGCGCCGGGACGACGCGCCATGTAGCCATGTAGGGCGGATGCAATCCGCCGGTCGTAAACCTCCGGCGCAAAGCGCCGGTAACTGAACTGTCTTCTGATGAGCGGCGGCTGCGCCGCCGGAGAGAACGACCGGCGGGAGGCGCTGCACTTTCCCGCCCTACGAGTACGCCAACGGTTTCGCGCCCACGCCCAGGCGGGCCGGAGATCCGCGCCCCCGGAAAATCACCATGATGCCAACGACGCCACAGAGTGCGATGGCCCTGTGGAGACCCCCGATCCCAAGTGAATCCGCTTGGGAATAATTGTATGATCCAAACGTTCTTGGTCCATGCCGTTCATATCGTTCATCACATTCATCCAGGAGCTCATCATGAGTCATCGCGTCATCGATTTCCGCATACCGCAATCCCTGGTCATGGGAGTTGGCGCTTCCAGACGCCTGCCGGATATCCTCCAGAAAAGCGGGGTAAAGAAGGTACTGGTCGTCACCGACCAGGGCATCGTCAAGGCGGGCCTGGCGCCGGTGGTCAGCGGGCTGGTCGAGGCCGCGGGCATCGGCGTCGTGGTTTTCGACGGCGTCGAACCGGACCCCCGGATCGAGATCGTCGCCGAGTGCGCCGCCGCCTTTCAAGGGGCGGGCGCGGGGGCGATCGTCGGCTTGGGCGGCGGGAGTTCCATCGATATTGCGAAAGTGGCCGCCGTCGTGGCGGCGCACGGCGGGCAGGCGGGCGATTATATCGGGATCGACAGGATTCCAGGGCCGGGATTTCCCCATTTTGCGCTGCCGACGACGGCGGGTACCGGGAGCGAGGTGACGCCGATCGCCGTCCTCAGCGACACCAGCGCGCACCTGAAGAAGGGCATCGTCAGCGACTACCTCTATCCCAGCGCGGCGATCGTGGATCCGGAGTTGATGGTTTCGGTGCCGCCGTCGGTGACGGCCTACACGGGGATGGACACGCTGACGCACGCCATCGAGGCCTACACCAACCGCTTCGCGCTGCCGTTCATCGACGCGCTGGCGCTGGAGGCGATCCGCCAGACGGGCCGGCACCTGCGCCGCGCGGTGACTTGCGGCATCGACCTCGAAGCGCGGGCGGGCATGGCGCACGCGGCCACCCTCGGGGGAATGTGCCTCGGCAGCGTGAACACCGCCGCCGTCCATGCGATGGCCTACCCGCTCGGCGGCACGTACAACGTGCCGCATGGGCTGGCGAACACGGTGCTGCTGCCGGCGGTGATGGAGTTCAACATGCCCGCGAACATCGACAAGTTCGCCGCGATCGCGGCGGCGCTTGGCGAGGAAACCCGCGGGCTTTCCAAGCGGGAAGCGGCCTTGCTGGCGATCCGGGCGGTCAAGGATCTCTCGCTGGATATCGGCATTCCGCAGGGGATGCGCTTCCTCGGGATACCCCAGGACGCGATTCCCAGGATGGCCGAGGGGGCGATCGAAGTCACCCGCCTGATGAACAACAACCCGCGCACGATCACCGTGAAGGACGTGCGGCAGATCTACGAAAATGCCTACTGAACTCTTGGTGAGGAAGTATCGGCGGGACTTTGAGGACCGGGCGCTGGCCGATCCCGTCGGCGCCCTGGAGGCGGAATTGCGCGGCGGGGATCTGGCCAGGGATCATGGCCGGGCGGAGATCGCGATTACGGTGGGCAGCCGGGGCATTCATCGCCTCCCCGAGATGGTCGCCGCCGTCGTTCGCTTCCTGAGGGAGCACAATGCCCGCCCCTTCATCGTTCCGGCGATGGGGAGCCACGGCGGCGCGACGGCGCGGGGACAAACGCATCTCCTCGAAGCGCTCGGCGTGAGCGAAGAGTCGACCGGCGCGCCGCTGCGCTCGAGCATGGAGACGGTGCGGCTCGGCGCGGTCGAGGCGGGGGGCCATCGCTGGGACGTGTTCACCGACCGCCTGGCCTTCGAGGCGGACGGGGTACTGCTCCTGAATCGCGTCAAGCCGCACACGGATTTTTCCTCGCGCCACGAGAGCGGCCTGGTGAAGATGCTGGTCATCGGCCTGGGGAAGGAGGACGGCGCGCGCGTCGCCCACTCGCGAGGGACGCTGGGGCTGACCACCGCGCTTCCGGTCATGGCGGACTTGCTGTTGCAGAAGTTGAACGTCCTCGGAGGCGTCGCGCTGATCGAGGACGCGAACCACCGTCTCGGGCAGGTGCGGGTGCTGCGCCCCGAGCGCATCCTCGACGAGGAGCCGCGCCTGCTGGAACGGGCGAGACGCTGGATGCCGGATCTGCCGGCCGGGGAGCTCGATCTCCTGGTCATCGAGTCGATGGGCAAGGAGATCAGCGGTACCGGCATCGATACGAATGTCGTCGGACGATGGGCGATCGCCGGCGAGATCGACCCGCCCGCGCCCAGGATCGGATTGATCGGCGTCTGCGATCTCACCCCGGCCTCCGGGGGAAACGCGCTCGGGGTCGGGATCGCCGACCTGACCACCCAAGGACTGGTGGCGAAGATCGATTGGGAGACGACGGCGCGGAACGTGATCACGACCAGCTTTCTCGAGCGGGCAAAGATTCCGGTCGCGCTGCCTTGCGCCAGGGAACTCGTCGCCGCCGGCGAAAAGCTGTTGCGCGGCAGGAATGGCCAGGAACCCAGCGTACTCTTCATCAGGAGCACCTTGCACCTCGGCTCGTTCTACGGATCGAGGCCGCTGGAGCCAGTCCTGGCGGGCAATCCATCGATCGAGGCCGTCGGCGGCTACCGCGAGGTTCCCTACACGCCGGAAGGCGAGCTGGCTTTCGAATGGTAAAAAATGGCAAACAATCACAGCAATCACAGGAGCGAAATCATGAGCACGAATCCAGAGTCAGTCCAGACGCATCGAAACTACATCGGGGGAGAATGGCGCGACGCGAGCGACGGTTCCTTCGACGCGCATCACAATCCCGCCCGGATCTCCGAGGTCACGGGGCATTATCCGCGCTCGACGAATGACGACGTCCGCGCCGCCGTGGACGCGGCGGAGGCCGCGTATCCGGCGTGGCGCGAATTGACGGTGTACGCCCGCGCCGAATACCTGAAGCGGGCCTTGGCGCTGATGGGCGAACGGATAGAGCGCGTCGCCCGGATCATCACCCTTGAGAACGGCAAAACGCTCGCCGAATCGCGCGGCGAGGTCGTCGCGGCGATCAAGGAGATGGAGCACCAGATTCACCAGGGAACGCGCGACCTGGGCGAGATCGCCCCCTCGGCGCTGGCGGGCGTCCTGGCGTATCAGTACCGCAGGCCGCTGGGCGTCTGCGCGGTAATCGCGCCGTGGAACTTTCCGTTCAACGTGCCGGGGAGGAAGTGCACGCCGGCGCTGATCGCCGGGAATACGGTGGTGCTCAAGCCATCGAGCCTGACGCCTAACGTCGGCCTGGAGTTCACGCGCCTCTTCGCCGACGCGGGACTGCCGCCCGGGGTGCTCAACTGCGTCACCGGCAGCGGTTCGGGAGCGGGCGAGTCGCTGCTCGGCGACGCGCGCATCAAGGCGGTTTCCTTCACCGGCTCGACGAAAGTCGGCATCCACATCAACCAGTTGGCCGCGGGACGCCTGGTGCGCACGCAGTTGGAGCTTGGCGGAAAGAACCCGATGGTGGTGCTCGAGGACGCCGATCTCGGCGAGGCCGCCGCCGCTTGCGCGACAGCGGCGTTCGCCTGCGCGGGGCAGTGGTGCACGTCGACCAGCCGGGTGATCGTGGCGAAAAAGATCGCCGGCGAGTTCGTCGAGGCGGTGCTCGCCAAGGCGCGCGCGCTCAAGCTGGGCAGCGGCCTGGACCCCGCGACGACCCTGGGCCCCGTCTGCGGAACGCAACAGATGAAAAACGTCCTCGACTTCATCGAGCAAGGGCGGCGGGAAGGCGCAAGGCTCCTCGCCGGCGGACGCCGCGCCGCGGGAGAAGGACTCGGCGACGGCTGCTTCATCGAGCCGACGGTGTTCGGCGAAGTGGATCCCGGAATGACGATCGCACAGGAGGAAATTTTCGGCCCGGTGCTGTCGGTGTTTACGGCCGGCGATTTCGACGAGGCCGTGGCCATCGCCAACGGAGTGCGCTTCGGCCTGGCGTCGTCGATCTACACCAGGAATCTGGAGCAGGCGATGAAGTTCGTGGAAAAGACCGAGGCGGGCCTCACCCACGTAAACATGATGTCGGCCTACAAGGAGCCCCAGCTCTCCTTCGGAGGCATCAAGGAATCCGGATCGGGAATCCCCGAGGGCGGGCGTACCGGCATCGAATTTTTCACCGAGCACAAGGTCGCCTACCTGAAGTATCGCTCATGATTTGCGGGGGATCGAATAGTGCGCAATGCGTGAAGGGTCGAAAAGCCATTTCCTTTGATGGCGGGAATCCAGCGTCTTTCCAAGGTGGGGAAAAAACAGGGGGCCCGATTCCGGTCGAGTCCGGAATGACGGATTCCGCAATCTCCTTGGCTGGCCGGCCATCTTGGCGGCTCGATCATTTTCGGGTCAAACGTTGGCACATTTCATCGCATGAACCTTGGTATAGGCAAAGGCGCGTCGTCCCGGCGGAAGCCGGGACCCAGTTCGTTCGTCAAATTTCCGGATTCCGGCTTGCGCCGAATCGATTCCGGATATTCTCGACACCGTACGCCGCATGAATTACTGATCCCCGATCCCTGACATCTGATCCCTGAATCATGGCGCTCGCTAAACTGTTCGACGCGATGCGCGGCTGGCTCGGCGGCAGGCCGCCAAGCGGCCTGCCCGACGAGCTGTGGCGGAAAACGGTCGATGGCCTGCGCTTTCTCGCCGGCCTCGACGCCGGGGAATTGTCGCGGCTCAGGGAACTCGCCGGGCGCTTTCTCGCCGAGAAGGAGTTCACGGCGGCGGGCGGGCTGGAACTCACCGACGCCATGCGCGCCTCGATCGCCGTCCAGGGCTGCCTGCCGATCCTCAATCTCGGCCTGGGATGCTACCGCGACTGGATCGGCATCGTCGTTTACCCCGACGAGTTCGTCGTCCCGCGCACCGTCGAGGACGAGTTCGGCGTGGTGCATGAATACGACGACGTGGCCTCCGGCGAAGCCTGGGAAGGCGGCCCGCTGCTGATTTCGTGGCGCGACGCGCAGATGGCCGGCGACGGCTACAACGTGGTCATCCACGAGTTCGCCCACAAGCTGGACATGCTCAACGGCGAGGCCGACGGCGTTCCGCCCTTGCCGGCCAGCATCCCCAGGCGGGAATGGGAAGACGCGCTCTTCGCCGCCTACGACGATTTTTGCGCCCGGGTCGACGCGCTCGAAGCGCGTCTCGGAACGCGGGAGGAATCCGTGGAGGAAGCGCTGGCGATAGACCCCTACGCGTCGGAGAATCCGGGCGAGTTTTTCGCCGTGCTCAGCGAAACTTTCTTTGAAACCCCGGACATCGCGTACCGGGAATACCCGGCGCTGTACGCATTGTTCAGCCGCTTTTACCGGCAGGACCCGCGAGGACGTTCAGGTGACAGGTAGCAGGTAACAGGTGTCAGTATTGTTGCGGGCGCGAAGCGCCCGGTAAGCGTTGCCGTTTCCGCACGCACAGGCCGATTCATGGAGAGAGTGCGATTGCCCTGGGAGCGCGGGGCACCAGCCCCGCAACAGCGGCGGCAGTGTCATAGCGCGGGTCAAAAGCGGGGCTGGTGCCTCGCGCTCCCAGAGAAGATCGCAAACAGGTTCTCAGAAGCTGTTTTAAAAAAATTGTTACGAGAAATGCTTGGATCCCAAAAACCTCAATTCAAGCCCTGGGGGAAGGTAGGGCGGTTTCTCCGAAACCGCCGCCACCCGGCGCGCTCGGAGATCGCGCCCTACCCTGGATGATCCATCTGCTTCTCAAACTTCTTTCTGATTTCTAAAACAGCTTCTGAGAAGCTGTTTGCGATCTTCTCTGGGAGCGCGCTCCCCATGAGCGCAAAGTCGACCTGTGTGTGTGAAAACAGCGACGGTTCCGTAGGGCGGGAAAGCGCAGCGCCTTACCAACGGTCCTTTTTACGGCGCAACGCGCCGCACGATTCAAAGGCTGTCGAATACGATAAGCGGCGGCTGCGCCGCCGGAGAGAACGACCGGAGGGAGGCGCTGCGCTTTCCCGCCCTACGGGGTGCGCCAACGGTTGTGCGCCCACGCCCAAGTGGGCCGAAGACCCGCGCTTCCAGGTTCTGGAGCCCCGACGGTGGGGTTCATTTCTTCATGCGCGATGAAAGGCCCGCGCTGAAAGACCTTTTTGACGCCACATAAGGACTTGAATATAAAAGATTTTTGGCAACTGTTCACGACATTTGCGTAGGTAATGGCCCTGACTCATGGATTTTTGCCTTGGACGACTTTCGCTCGACAGCCTGCGCGTTATAACGGTGGCAAGAGGGTTCGCACGCAGACGTGCGCGGAACAGTTCACTGCGTTTGCCAATTCATTCGACCTGCACGCCTACGGGGAGTTTTGCCCACTCTTTTTTAGACCAAGTACCCAACTGTTCCAAGCTTTTGTATCCAGGACCAGGCCTGCCTGGAACAGCTACGGGGCCGTACTGAAACGTCGCCCGCTGACCGTCGGCGCTCACCCCGTCGTAACGCGCATCGTCCCTCCAGCTTTCACGCGGAGAATCCGTTACAAGATCACACCCCCTTTTCACACTCCCAAACCATCTGCAGCTAAGAAACCAGGTACCGTCATAAAGATGCGTCGTGCGGTATTTCAGTTGGCCTTTGAAAACCTTTTTGATGTGGACAATCGTGTAGCCAGAGATATAGGGAACATAGATCATTCTTGATTCGCTTGATTTGCCTATCGCGCCTCGCCTCCGGGAATATCCGGAATCTCCGAATGGATTCAGATACACATGCCCCGCGTAAATGCTCTGGCTTGGCGACTCCAAAAACTTGACATCCGCCCCCTCTTTCAAACCTGCGAAGGCACTTACAAGCCT
>JAISQQ010000132.1 GCA_031274075.1 Accumulibacter sp. | reverse complement strand
TTCCCCAGCCCCAGCCGGTCGAGCGCCTGATGCCTCAGGCTGGTGAGCCTGGGGTCGTCGCGGTGGCGCGGGTAGGGGAGATCGACGACGATTTCGCTTACGATCCTGGCCGGACGCGGGCTGAAGATCACCACGCGTCGCGCGAGGAACAGCGCTTCCTCGACGTCGTGGGTGACGAGCAGCACCGAGAAACCGTTCTTCTGCCATAGCGATACGAGTTCGCCCTGCATTTCCAGGCGCGTCAGCGAGTCGAGTTTGCCCAGTGGTTCGTCGAGGATCAAGAGCTTCGGGTCGTTGACCAGCGCCCGTGCCAGCGCCGCGCGCTGCGCCATGCCGCCGGAGAGCTGATGTGGCCAGGACTTGGCGAAGCCTTCCAGTCCTACCTTCTGCAGGGCGGCATCCACCCGGGCCTTTTCCCGCTTCAAGGTGCCTTGTGCCTGCAGTCCGAGCGCGACGTTGTCCCACACCGTGCGCCAGGGAAACAACGTCGGGTCCTGGAAGACGACGATGCGCGAGGGATCGGGACGCACGATCGATACGCCGTCCTGGGTGATCGAGCCTTGCGCGGCCGGTTCCAGTCCGGCCACCAGGCGCAGCAGCGTCGACTTGCCGCAGCCGCTGGGACCGAGCAGGGCGACGAATTCGCCGGGCGCGATGTCGAGGCTGACGTCGTCCAGCACGGGCAGGAAATCGCCTTCGGGCGTATCGAACCCGTGGCTGACGTGTTCGATTTGGATGCGCGAGGCTCTTTCCACCGCCGGATTCACCACTTGACGATGCCCTTCTGCCACACGAGCACGCGGTCGCGCACGGCGAACAGCAGGGAAATCAGGCTGGAGAAGATGATCGCCATCAGGATCAGCGCACCGTACATGTTGGCGTAGGAGGCGTAGCCCTGCGCCCAGGTGAGATACCAGCCCAGCCCGGATTTGACGCCCATCATCTCGGCGACGATGAGTACCACGAAGGAGCCGCCGAGCCCCATGAACAGGCCGACGAAGACCTGCGGCAAGGCCGCCGGAATGGCCACATGGAAGATCAGGAACCATTCGGAAGCGCCCATCGTGCGCGCCACGTCGTAGTACGCCTTGTTGACGCCGGCAATGCCGGACCACGACAGGATCGCCACCGGAAAGCCGGTGGCCAGCGCGATCAGGAACACCGAGGCCGAGTGGCTCGACGGAAAGAAGAAGAACGAGATCGGCAGCAATGCCGTCGGCGGCAGCGGGCCGACGAAGCGCAGGATCGGATGCACCCAGTAGTTGATCGTGCGCGACCAACCGATCGATACGCCGACGGTGAAGCCGATGAGCGCGCCCCAGGCGACGCCTTCGAGCAGCAGCTTGACCGAATTCAGCGTGCTGTCCGCAAGGCGCGGGTAGTCATTGGCATAGACGTCGATGAGGCTCGACGGCGGCGCGAAGAAGGGGGGCGGCAGCACGCCCGTCTTGGCGGTGAGGATTTCCCACGCGGCCAGGCCCAGCGCCGAGACCACCAGCCACGGCGCGCCGTGGCGGAAAGCGCCGAGGACGCGGGGAAGAAAGGCGGCATGGGCGCTCGCCGCCAGCGTCAGCAGCGCCCACAGCACGGCGATGAGCGCGGCGGCGACGCCCAGTTCCGTGGTGAAAGCCCAATCCTCGAAGCCGGCGGGCTTGTTCGGCCAGGCCAGCGTGACCGCCGCCAGCACGGCCCAAGCCAGCGCCGCGGCCAGCCCCGGCCGAAACGGACGCCAAGCGGGCGAGGGGAGGGATTCCGCCGGGGAGATTCGGTTGAAGGTGGATACGGTTTCCGCCAGCGTCGTGCTCGAATCCATGATGACTCCTGTTGGACGGGAATGAAAACCAGAAAATCTTCAAGCGCAGAAACACAGCAGCACAGAAAAACAAAAAGATTTTCTCCGCGCCTTCTGTGTCTCTGTGGTCAATGGTTTTTCAAGGCTGTTGACTCAAAGCACCTTCTCGAACACGTGATCGGCATATTTCACCGGATCGGTGCTCGCCTTCAGCACGCCCAGATCCTTGAAATCCTTGGCGTAGCCGGCGATCTCGTCGTGCAGGTCGGCGCCGACCGAATGGTTATGCAGGTTGAGCGTCGCGTAAAGCTCCTTGAGTTCCTCGAAGGTGATGTTCGTCGTGTATTTGAGGAAGATTTTGGCGCTCTCGTCGATATGCTGCGAAGTCCAGTCGTAGGCATCGACCAGCGAGCGCGTCAGCGCCGTCACCACCGGCTTGTTCTCGCGCAAGAGCTTGCCGCCGACGCCGACCACGCAGCAGGTACGGTTGTGGTATTCGCCGCTGGCGTTGGTGGCGAGTTCGGTGAAGCCGGCCTTGCTGTCGCGCTCGATCTTGTAGAGCAGCGGATCGGTATCGGCGATGGCCTGTATCTCGCCCTTTTCGGCGGCCAGTCCCAGCAGGTCGCGCTGGTAGACGCGCCAGGTCACGTCCTTTTCCGGGTCGATGCCCGCCTTGTGGAGATACACCTTGAAGAAGTGCGTCGAGGGCGCGCCGAGGTCGGGCACGCCGATGGTCTTGCCGCGCAGTTCCTCGACCTTCGTGATACCGGTCGGCTTGTACGCCGTCAGCCGCATGCAGCCGCCATGCAGGCCCGCCACTACCTTGACGTCGAAGCCGGCTTCCAGCGGCTTCAGCCAGCGGTAGATCATCCCCACCGCCGCGTCGGATTTGCCGGTGGCGATCGCTTCGAGCAACTGGTCCGTCGAGCCGGAGTAATTGACCAGGCTTACGTCCAGTCCATTCTTCTCGAAAATCCCGGTCTCCTTGGCGACGGCGATCGGCGTCAGGCAGAAGGAAGTCTGGTTCCAGGCGAACGAGAACGGGGTGAGCCTGGCCGGCGCGGCGGCCTGCGCGAAGGCCATTCCGTCGATGCCCAACAGCGGCGCGCCCAGCACGGCAGGTACGGCGGCAAGCAGGGCGCGGCGCCTTGGGTTGACGAGAGTGGACGAGAGAGTGGACGAAGCAGAATCCTTGTGCGACATGACGTGGTCCTCAATGGAATGGAGTGACCAGTCTAACAGTTCGTTTTATGACGAATCAGAACAAAAAATCATTTTGATATAAGCAAAATCATATAACCGCCGCGGGCACGGCGGAAAGCGGAGAAGTCGAGTTCGACGGAGGCCCAACTGCCGCGCCCACGCCGTTAGCATCCAAAAGCGGAAGCGGCGGCGATAATGGCTTCACGCTCAAACAAACCCTTGCTGGAAGTAGCGGGATTGTGCCGAGATGCGTGTAATTTTGATCAGTGGTACGCCGTTTCATTATAAATATCAATGACTTGGCGGACATGGCCCGCATCGTCCCCGTCCAGTCGTACAACCGCCCGGGGCGCGCCAGTTCAAGGCAATACCTGGGCAATTGCTTCCTGGACATCGATGGGATGCAGCACCGCGTCGCCCATCTCCCGCAGCAGCACCAGGTCGATTTTTTCCCCGTGCCGCTTCTTGTCCGCCATCATGAGCGGCGCCCAATCGGAGGGGCGGGCGTCGGTGTGCGTCGGCAGCCCGTAAGCCGTCAATACCCGTGTGAGCCGCGCCGCCGTGCCGGGAACGGTGACGCCCAGCGACTCTCCTGCCCGCGCCATGACCACCATGCCGACGGCGACTGCCGACCCGTGGGACAGCGTGTAATCGGAGTACCGCTCCAGCGCGTGCCCTACCGTGTGTCCGAAGTTGAGCAATCCGCGTACCCCCGCGTCGCGCTCATCTTCCTCCACGATGGCGCGCTTGATGTCAACGCAGCGGGCGATGACCGCCTCCAGTTCCGGCGCGTCGCCACGCGGCGTTTTCGCCTCCAGCTTCGCCAGCAGGGCCGCGTCCCGGATGCACGCCGTCTTGACGACTTCCGCCATCCCGTCGGCGAATGCCGCGGGCGGAAGAGTGTCCAGCGTATCCACGTCCGCGACGACCAGCGAGGGTTGCCAGAACGCTCCGACGAGGTTCTTTCCGGCGCGGGTGTCCACCGCCGTCTTGCCGCCGACCGAGGAATCCACTTGCGCCAACAGCGTCGTCGGCGCCTGGACGAAGCGGATGCCACGCATCCAGGTCGCGGCGGCGAAACCCGCCATATCCCCCACCACCCCGCCGCCCAGCGCCACGATGACGTCGCCCCGTCCCAGCCCGTGCGTCGCCAGCGCGGCGTACATCCCTTCCACCGTCGCCAGGCGCTTGTGTGCTTCCCCGGCCTCGAAGACGTGCATCGAGCACCGGTAGCCGGCGGCCTCGAGCGACGCTGCCGCCTGGGCGGCGTACAGTGGCGTGACCCTGGTATCGCTCACCAACAACGCCCGCTCGGCTTGCAGTCCCGCCGCCCGCATGAGCATCCCCAACTGTTCCAGTAATCCCTGTCCGATAACGCAGTCATACGTTCGTGAACTCTGTATCGTCACCCGCTTCATTCGCGCGCCTCGCCCGCGCCGCTCAAGGTCCGCCCGAGCACCGGCGCGACGCGCCTGATTTTCTCCATCAGCGCGTCGAATTGTGGAGGCGTCAGCGATTGCGGCCCGTCGCACAGCGCATGCGGCGGATCATTGTGGACTTCGATGATCAGCCCGTCCGCGCCCGCCGCGATCGCCGCCATCGACAGCGGTTCCACCAGCCTCGCCATTCCCGACGCGTGGCTGGGATCCACCACCACCGGCAGATGCGACTGCTCTTTCAGCAAGGGGATCGCCGACACGTCCAGCGTGTTGCGGGTCATGGTCTCGAAGGTGCGAATGCCCCGCTCGCAGAGGATTACCCGCTCATTGCCCGCCGCCATGATGTATTCCGCGCTCATGAGCAATTCCTCGATGGTGTTGGCCAGCCCGCGCTTGAGCAGAATGGGCTTGTCCATCTTGCCCAGCTCCTTGAGCAGCTCGAAGTTTTGCATGTTGCGCGCGCCTACCTGGATGACGTCCACGTCCTCGAACAGCGCCAGGTGATTCGCCGCCATGATCTCGGTGACGATGGGCAGCCCCGTTGTCTGCCGCGCCTTGCGCAGCAGTTCCAAGCCCTGCGCCCGCAACCCCTGGAAGGCGTAAGGCGAGGTGCGCGGCTTGAACGCTCCGCCGCGCAGGAAGCTTGCCCCCGCCGCCTTTACCCGCCGGGCGACGTCGACGATTTGTTCCTCGCTCTCGACGGAACACGGCCCCGCGATGACGCCCAGCGCGCCGCCCCCGATTCGTGCGCCGCCGCCCAGGTTCAGCAGGCTGTCTTCCGGGTGGAAGTGGCGGCTCGCCTTCTTGTACGGCTCCTGTACCCGCTTGACGCTGGCAACGATGTTCTGCGCCGCGACCGCTTCGAGGTCCACCACCGACGTATCCCCGAGCAGCCCCAACACCACCGAATACTCTCCGTACCACGCATTTACCTTCACCGCGTACTGTTCCGTGATGGACGCGGAAAACTGCTCCACGTCCTGCGCTGTTACACCGTGTTTGAGCACGATAATCATGAGATATCCTCTTGTTTGGCATACAAAAAAAAACCTGCGGCGCAAGGCCGGAACCGTGCGCACTGAACAGACGTTTATGGACGGAGGGTGAAGCTATCGCCTCGAGGCGCTTCGCGCCCGGCTCCAGGAGAGTAACACAATACCCTGGCTGTTCTGGAAGGCCCAAAGGCGATACCTGAGAGAGTGACGGCGGGGGCGAACGAAAAAGCCCCGCGCCAAATGGGGCTTAACTGGGGCTTTTGTCGCCCTCCAATACCCCGCAAGGGAGAAAGGAGGAAAGTCGATGGAAGATACCACGCACGGTCATTCCAGACGGCGACGCGTCTTGCGATACGTCGTTATGTTCATCATAAGCGATGTTGCTGGCAACGTGCAATACACCGGTCTGGTAGCCTGAGTATCGTTGAAATACCCACCGCGCCCGGCTTGCTAGGCGCGGCTCCACTTTATTGCACTTACCGTCCGCCCTTAAAAATATACATAACTTCGGTATACATGACTCCGCGTTCGTGAAAGTGTGCGCAACGAATCACCAGAACCGCTCACATCGCATGCGGCTCCAGTGGTTTTATCGCGATTCGATGGGTATGTAGCCGGTGATTTTGTTGCCGGTGTACAGTTGACGCGGGCGGATAATTTTCTGCGTCAGGTTGTCGTGCTGTTCTTTCCACTGGGCAATCCAGCCGGGAAGCCGGCCCATCGCAAAAATCACCGTGAACATGTTGGTCGGAATTTCCATGGCCCGGAGCAGGACTCCGCTGTAAAAATCGACGTTCGGATACAGTTTCCGGTCAATGAAATAGGAATCCTTGAGAGCCAATTCCTCCAGTTTCCGGGCAATGTCCAACAGTGGATCCTTGGTTTTCAGCCGGGCAAAGACCCGATCAACCGCCGCACGGAGAATTTTTGCCCTCGGATCGTAATTTCTGTAAATCCGGTGTCCGAAACCGAAGAGCTTGAACGGATTCGTTTTGTCTTTCGCCGCCTCGATACACTCTTCCGGCTTCATTCCGCCGTTATGGATGGATTCGAGCATTTTTATCACTTCGACATTGGCGCCGCCGTGAAGCGGTCCCCAAAGGGCGCTGACTCCGGCGGCGCACGACGCGAACAGATTCGCTTTTGCCGAACCGACGACCCGAACCGTGGACGTACTGCAATTTTGCTCGTGATCGGCGTGCAAAATAAGGACGAGATTCATCGCATCCTCGATTTCCTCGCCGATGATGTATTGCTGATACGGAATCGAGAACATCATGTGCAGAAAATTGGCGCAGTAGCGCAGCGCCGGATCAGGATACATGAACGGCAGCCCCTTCGATCTACGATAGGAATAGGCGGCAATGGTTCGTACTTTGCTGATCAGCCGGGCGGCGGCTTCGATAAACAATTCGTCATCGCCGAGCGGCAGGAATTTTTCGTAATAGCACGCCAATTGACTCAACATCGCCGAAAGTATCGCCATCGGCGGCGATTTCGGCGGCAAATCGCCGAATTGCCGGTGCAGCCCTTCATGCAGCATCTCATTGGCGGTCAAAAGATCTCTGAAATCCCGGAGTTCCCGCCGCGTCGGCAAGTTTCCGAAAATCAAGAGCCAGGCAACTTCAATGAAGTTCGGCTGAGGACGGTCGAATTGCTCTATCGGAATCCCGCGATAGCGAAGGATTCCCTTATCGCCGTCAATGTAGGTGATGGTGCTCTGGCACATGCAAGTGCTGCCGAGCGACGGATCGAATGCCGTGATACCGTGTTCATCGTACAACTCCGAAATATCGATGGCTTTGTCTCCCTCCGTTCCGGTCAAGACGGGCAATTCGATAGTCTTGCCGCCGATAATGAGCCTTGCCTTTTCTTCCTGGTGCATGATGTCGGGTCCTCGTTCTTCGGTTGACAGCCAAGTTTATTTTACCTTGACGCCGGACTCAGAGGACAGAGGACAGAGGACAGTAATATTTGCGTGCGCTTCGCGCCCGGTAACTGAACTGTCCTCTGTCCTCTGTCCTCTGGAACCGGCTCGTCTTCGCGTTCCGTTGCCAAGGCGAATTCAAGGCGAACGGGAACGACTCATCAGCAATCCACACTCCGCCTACTCCGCCCACTCCGCCCACTCCACCTACTCCGGCGCGGAGCCGCGGTACCAGCGCGGGTAATGGCGCCTGACCACCTCCGAATCCGTTGTCAGCGCGTGGCATCGGTCGAGGTGGAAAGGTTTTTCCTCGGGATCGGCGGGGGGCGCGTCGCCGGCGAAGGTCTGGAACGCCGCGGTCGGCAGGCCCATGAGCAATTCGCTCAGGTGCGCGCAGCCGCGCGTGCCGCCGAACAGGGTCTTGACGGC